>JBNKPX010000077.1:0-17021 GCA_050295575.1 Gammaproteobacteria bacterium
CAGAGTGTTGAAATTATGGCAGGAAATTAAACAGAGCAGTATACGACTTGCCGGTGAAATCGTTAATCAGGATTACCGTGATATGTATCTGGATAAAAGTCGTGCTGAATATGAACTTGAATTTAAAACCAATCTCGGTGATGCCATGGTGCAATTTTCTACCAGTAGAATGAAAGGGTATCAGGCTCGATTTGCTTTGGAGATGGCCTGGCGTAAGCTGGAAAAGTTAGTGGGTAAAGAGTTTCTGGAAACAATGAAAGTCAGGCAAGGTGCCGGGGTTAATAATGGTTAAGCCAATTCTAAAAACAATGTTCTTCTGCGCTATTGTGCTTCACTTAGCTAGTGTTCAGGCCCTGAGCCTGAATGGTTTCACTGAGTTTTCGTCAGTGGTTAAAATTAATGCTCGATCTGCTGGTATAATTCAGGCTGTTGAGGTAAAAAGTGGGCAGAAAATCAGGCGGGGTGATGTATTGTTTAAACTGGATGCTACCCCCTATCAAGCGCAGCATGAGCGAGCAAAGGCACTGGCGAGTTCACTAAAGCCAGCTCTGAATACTGCCCAGCTTGAACTGGATAGAGCTCAGGAATTATTCGATCGAGATTCCCTGTCGCAGGTGGAGTTTACAAATGCCCAGGATAAGGTTGCGGCTGCTGATGGTGCCTATAAGGCTGCGCAGGCCGATATCAGTCTTTCGCGTTATCAATTGCAACAGACACAGGTTAAATCACCAATGACTGCGAGAGTCATTGATGTGAGCACGGTTAAAGGTCAATATGTCGATCCATCGGTTGATTCTTCTGCTCTAATTACGCTAGTCTCAGCTAATAGTATGAATGCGGTAGCCGTATTAAATTCTGATCAGTGGAGTGCCGACCTGTTGAATAGTAAAGCGACGGTCACTTACCGTAATAAGGTTTATCAGGGTAAGGTTAGTGAGTTGGGTTTTCAACGGGTTCAACAGTCTGTTGGATTGCCCGCCTATGAGATTCGCATTGTTTTTTCAACTGAAGATTTAATACCTGCAGAAATGCCTGTCTCAATTGATATCAAGGATTAATAGTAAAAGTGCTAAGCGCGAAGAAAACCTGCAAACTGGAAGATGTACTTGACCGATTAGTTGAACAGGGCATAGTAGACCCTGAAAAAGCCCAAATGGTTTCGTCGCTGGTATCACAGAAAGACCGTAATAATCTGCATGCACTGGAGATTATCGCTAGCCGCCAATGGGTGAATCAATCCAGCCCCGAACATTTGATAACACTGGATTATTTAACTGACTGGTTAGCTCAGGAATCGGGCTTTACTCGGTTTCATTTTGACCCCTTAAAAATGGATGTGGCTTCCTGTACCAGTTTGATGTCCTATGCCTATGCCGCAAGATTTCATATTTTGCCGGTCAGGGTGACTGTAGGCGAAGTGGTGATTGCGGTTTCTGATCCCTATGATCATGAGTGGCTGGAAGAAATTCGGCGTATCGTGAAACAGCCTATAGAGCTGGTTCTGGCAAACCCCCAGGAGCTACGCTCTTACGCTCTGGAATTTTATAGTATCAGCCGGGCAATGGATCATGCCGGCTCCAACCAGACCGAGCAGGTTGGCAATATCCAGAATATTGAGCAGTTAATTAAACTGGGTAAAACAGACTCGTTTGAAGCCGATGATCAACATATTGTCAGTATCGTAGACTGGCTCATGCAATATGCTTTTTCACAACGTGCCAGTGATATCCATATTGAGCCACGTCGGGATCAGGGTAATGTACGTTTTCGCATTGATGGGGTGATGCATCAGGTCTACGAAATTCCCGCCAATATTACCGCAGCCGTTACCAGTCGCATCAAGATTATGGGAAGGCTGGATGTGGCAGAAAAACGTAAACCCCAGGATGGTCGTATAAAAACCCTGACGCCAGAAGGGCAGGAAGTTGAAATGCGATTATCCAGTATGCCCACCGCTTTTGGTGAAAAACTGGTATTACGCATCTTTGACCCCGAAGTGCTGGTACGGGATTTTGCCGACCTGGGTTTTGAAAAAAATGAATCCGATATCTGGAATTCAATGATTCGTCAGCCTTATGGCATCATACTGGTTACTGGTCCGACCGGTTCGGGTAAAACGACCACTTTGTATACCAGTCTGAAACAGCTGGCTGTTCCAGAAGTGAATGTCTGTACTATCGAAGATCCAATTGAACAGGTCGAACCCAAGCTTAATCAAATGCAGGTTCAGCATAATATCGGTCTGGATTTTGCCAGCGGTGTAAAAACCCTGCTTCGGCAGGATCCCGATATCATCATGATTGGTGAGATCCGTGATCGTGAAACCGCTGAAATGGCGGTACAGGCTGCGCTGACAGGACATCTGGTGCTATCCACACTGCATACCAATGATGCCCCTTCAGCAGTGGCGCGTCTGAGGGAAATTGGTGTGCCACCTTATCTGATCAGTGCTACCTTGCTGGGGGTTGTTGCTCAACGTCTGGTACGGACCCTGTGCCCACATTGTAAACAGGCGGCTGAACTTGATATCGATCAATGGCGTTCTCTGATCAAGCCCTGGACAACCGAACCTCCGCTCAGAACTTTTCAGGCAGAGGGTTGCCTGGAATGTCGCCAAACCGGTTATATGGGGCGAAAAGGTATCTATGAGATGATGCCGTTAAGTGAAACATTGAAACAGCATATCACTAAAGATTTTGATCTGTCCAAATTTCGCAGGCTTGCCATCAAGCAGGGGATGCGACCGCTCAATCTGGCGGGAGCACAAAAGGTGGCACGTGGATTCACCACAGTTTCAGAAGTACTTAAGGTAGCGCCACCGAGGTATGATGGTTAGGTAACCACGAATTAGGGCAGGACGCCCGTAAGTAGAGCAACGCAGGAGCGGTTGCCGAGCACACGAAGAAAGTCGAGAAAATACTTTATTTCTTCGCAATCCTTTAAAGTCAATGGATTTACTTAAAACCTCTGTGAACTCTGTGTCCTCTGTGGTTATTGATTTCTTGTCAGGTTGTTCAGAACATTACCGCAGCGCCAGCAAGCCACGGCCTCCCTCAAAGCATCCCAATCAAACACCTTCGAGTTCTTCGTGGTTAATAATAAAAGCTGAAGTTATTGCTTAAACCAGTGTTTATGTAAGGCTTGAATCACTTTTTCTGGGTAGCGGGTTTTGCCATAGCTGCCATTATAACGGGCTAAAGCCGGGCCGAGATCATCGGATTCCATGTCCAGATAGTAACGCAAAATAGTGCAGCCCATACGTAGGTTGGTTCTTATCTTAAATAGATTCTTGTCGGAGAGATTTATCTCATCCAGCCAGAAGGGCATAACCTGCATCAGTCCACGCGCGCCGGAAAGCGAAATTGCAAACCTGTCAAAGCGGCTTTCAACTTCTACCACAGCGAGCACCAGTTCAGGTTCCAGGTTTGCTCGTTTGGCTTCGTAATGCAGCGTTTTCAATATACTGATACGTTCCTCGGGGTCTTCAATAAACTTGCTTAGGCGCTGATTCATATCATTCATCCAGACCTGGGCATCGAAGCGATCCTCAAATTCATTTGGACTATTGATAGCCTGTTCAAGCAATTGTTTTAGGCGTGGATCGACTGCTTCAGTGGCTGCAATCGCAGAGGGAATGATTATCCACAGGCACAAAGCCAGTATTACACTGAGGCGATGTGTCCTGTGGAGTGAATTCATTTAGTGCTTGATTTTCTGAGTTATAAAGTCAATCAGACTTTCGGTTGACAGGTCCTGTGAGTCTTCATCGCAGCGACCCTTGTATTCACATTGTTGCTCCTTCAAACCGCGTTCACTGAATACCACCCGGTGTGGAATGCCGATCAATTCCATATCTGAGAACATGGCACCGGGGCGAAGCCCACGGTCATCAAGAATGACTTCGATACCCAGATCCAGACATTGTTGATAAAAGTCATCTGCCGCCTGTTTTACCAGATCAGATTTATTGTAGTTGATGGGGCATATTGCTAGCTGGAATGGGGCTAGTGTGTCGGGCCAGATAATGCCAGAGTCATCATGGTTCTGTTCAATAGCAGCGGCTACAACGCGTGTTACACCAATGCCGTAGCATCCCATGGTGGTGACGACTGATTTACCATTTTCATCCAGTACAGCTGCATTCAGGGCTGTTGAATACTTGTCACCTAGCTGAAAGATATGGCCGACTTCTATGCCTCGCACAATTTTCAGATGCCCCTGACCATCCGGGCTGGGGTCACCCTCGATAACGTTGCGAATATCGACGACCACTGGTTCGGGTAAATCACGTCCCCAGTTCACGCCGCTAAGGTGATAGTCAGTTTCATTGGCGCCGCAAACAAAATCACTTAGCACTGCAGCACTTCGATCAACATACACGGGAATTTCCATTGCAACCGGTCCAATGGAGCCAATATCGCAGCCTAGCACCTGTTTGATAGCAGCAGCATCAGCGAGCTGGAATGGAGTGGCTATTTCAGGCAGCTTTTCTGCTTTTATCGCATTCAATTCATGATCACCGCGTAATACCAGTGCCACCAGCTGGTTATCCACACCCATCGCAATCAGGGTTTTAATAGCCTGGCTGGGAGGGATGGAGAGCAAATCTGCTATTTCATTAATGGTGTGGATATCAGGCGTATGAACTCTTTGCATCGTCTGGCTGGCATCGGCACGTGTTTCAGTACAGATCGCTTCCGCCATTTCAACATTGGCGGCATAATCACTTTGGTCAGAAAACGCAATGGCATCTTCACCAGAGTCGGCAAGTACATGAAATTCATTCGATTGACTGCCACCTATAGAGCCTGAGTCTGCATTCACCGGACGGTATTTTAGCCCAAAGCGGTCAAAAATTCGGCTATAGGTATCAAACATCAGGTCGTAAGTCTGTTGTAATGAATCCTGATCAATGTGGAAAGAGTAAGCGTCTTTCATGATAAATTCGCGCGAACGCATCACACCAAAACGGGGGCGGATTTCATCGCGGAATTTGGTTTGAATCTGGTAGAAGTTAATGGGTAGTTGCTTGTAGCTTTTGATTTCACGACGGAACAGATCGGTAATAACCTCTTCATGCGTAGGTCCAACACAGAATTCACGTTGATGCCTGTCATTCAGGCGCAGTAACTCAGGACCATACTCTTCCCAGCGCCCGGATTCCTGCCATAGTTCAGCGGGCTGGACTGCTGGCATTAACAATTCGAGAGCCCCTGCATTGTCCATTTCCTCACGAACAATTTTCTCTACCTTGCGGATGATACGTAAGCCTAGTGGTAGCCAGGTGTACAGGCCCGATGCCAGTCGACGGATAAGACCGGCACGAAGCATTAACTGGTGGCTGATTACTTCAGCATCGGCGGGGGTTTCTTTCAAGGTGGAAAGATGAAAACGGGTGGTTTTCATAGTTTAATTCTCAGAGTTCAGGGTTGTTATTAAAACGTTTTACTGTCCCATCCCCACATACTGCGGGGAGGGGCGGTAAATTCGATATAGGTTCTTTTGGGTGAGATGTAAAAGAGTTCTTCTATACCTTTACATAGTCGTCTGGATAGCTCGGTGGTCTGCGATTCCTGCAGGCCCAGGCTTTTTAGTTCGCAAAAAGCGAGTGGTTCAGTAGTGCCGGCAAATAGCATTTCTGGGTTGTGATGCAATGAAATCATCACATAGGCCTCAGGTTTGCCAAGTGCTTCGGCGACAATCTGGCTCAGGATGTTAAGCTGGTTTGAGGCTGTATCCAGAATCTGATTGCTGGTTATCGTGAGAATAGGCATGTTGATTAGTTACAGTATTGGTCGATATCAGACTGGCTCAACTTTCTACGCTCATTAATTTCCTCAGTAGTCATAAAGCGGGAGCTTCCATCGGCAGATTTAACCCGTATGCGCTTACTACGGTTGATGGTTGCCAGGTCCTTTTTAGCCTGTGCACAAAACTCTGCAGCCTGATCTTTAGAAGGTTCTGGAGCAGGCTCTTTGGCCTGCTGTGAAGGAGATTGATCTTGTTTGTCATCCTTCTTGTTTATGTTTTCGGTTGCAAAGCGAGGTAATGATTTACCAGGATTGCTTGGTGGCCGAGAAATACGCACAGCTTCGGGATTAACCTGAGCCGGGGGGCTGTCGCCGTAATGGACTTGCCCGTTCTCATCGGTCCATTTCTGAATACCTGCCGCGTGGCTATTACAGGCCAGAAAAAGAAGTGGGATTAATAAGCGCTTCACGAAATTACCCTCATGATGATATGGATAGCATTATATTGAAATACAGATGTATTATAGTTTACGAATCAAAAGTTATACTGTCAGCAAGAACTTGAAAAATAAAGTGAAATATTTTAAATGTTAATATAAGTATTTGCTGATATACCAAAATGCAGTTATATTCTCACTCTTCTCATTAATCTTGTAGGAATGTATCCAATGCTATTTTTTCAGCGCAGCGTGTTATCTGTGACTTTCATGCTTTTGGGCTTAAATATCGCCCAGGCTCAGGGTTTGGAGACCGAGGTTGCTCAGTTAAAAGAGGTTTCAACCACCTATATGCTGGAAGGTCTTGTTGAGGCCGAGTTGAAAACGACCATATCGGCACAGACTTCGGGGATTGTTAAGAAAATTCATTTTGATGTAAATGACTTTGTCGCGAAGGATAAAATCGTCGTGGAAATCGATGATAAACAACAGAAAGCGAGCATGAAACAGGCCCAGGCTTCAGAAAAAGAAGCGGCAGCTAAACTGCAGGAAGCTCAAGCGGAGTTTGACCGGGTGAGTGAAGTGTATAAGAAAAACGTGGTCTCCAAATCAGTATTCGATACTGCCAGCGCAGCCTTAAAAACTGCCAGAGCCCGTCTGGAGTCTTCTCAGGCAGCTACCTCAAAGGCTAAGGAGCAACTGGATTACACCCTGGTTAGAGCGCCATACAGCGGTATTTTAACCAGCCGTATGGTTGAGCCGGGTGAAACGGTAAACATTGGTCAGCCGCTGGTATCGGGTGTTTCGCTTGAGAAATTGAGAGTGTTGACGAATGTGCCGCAAAGCATCATCAGGGAAGTGCGTGCTCGTCACTATGCCCTGATAGTCACCGAAGGGAGTGAAATTGTCTCTACTGATATGACTATTTTCCCATTTGCTGACCCCTTAACCCATAGTTTTGCCTTGCGCGTGAGATTGCCGTTGACAGGCAATGAGCTGTTTCCTGGTATGCATGTGAAGATTGCGCTGGAAGTCGGGCGTGAAAATAAAACGGTGATCCCTTTTAATGCCGTAGCCTTTCGTGGTGAAGTCACCGGAGTTTATGTACTACAGGATAATAAGCTGCACTTCCGTCATGTACGTCTGGGACGTCGTCTGGAAGATAATGAAGTCGTAGTTGTTGCGGGTGTCAATGCAGGTGATGCTATTGTTCTTGACCCCGTTGCTGCAGCAATTGCAATTAAGTCTGAGAAAGCGGAATAGAGATTAAACCTATGTCAGAAGATTTAAACTCAAAAACCGAGCGTCTGGGATTTTCCGGTTCCCTGGCTAAAAAATTCCTGCTTTCCGAAATTACGCCTCTACTGGCATTGGTCGGTATTTTGCTGGGTATCTTTGCTGTTATCGTGACACCGAAGGAAGAAGAACCACAGATCAATGTAACCTTTGCCAATGTATTCATTCCTTTTCCGGGGGCATCGGTTTCAGAGGTTGAGCAACTGGTGAGTGCTCCAGCAGAGCAGGTGCTTTCCGAAATCTCGGGTATTAAGCACGTATACTCCATCTCACGTCAGGGTATGTCGATTTTAACCATACAGTTTGAGGTTGGCGAAGATCGTACAGATGCCATCGTGCGTTTGTACAGTAAGATTTTTTCTAATCAGGACTGGTTACCACCCAATCTTGGTGTTGGGCAACCGATCATCAAACCCAAGGGGATCGATGATGTACCCATCGTAACAGCCACTTTGTGGGCTGATGATGATAGTCGTGGTGCTTCTGATCTATTGAAGGTTGCACATGCTATCGAAGCCGAAATAAAGCGCGTACCGGGTACACGAGATATCTATACTCTGGGCGGCGCTCAACGCGTGGTTCAAGTGTTACTGGATCCACAGAAAATCTCAGGGTTTAACCTGGATATTGATGGTATCCGCCAGTCACTGCAAGGCGCTAATCGCTCACAGACTGCAGGCGCACTGATTCGTGATAATCTGGAAATTCCGATTCAGGCTGGAGAGTTCCTGACCAATAGTAGTGAGGTTGGCAATCTGGTAGTAGGCATGAATAATGGTCGCCCTGTTTATCTTAACGATATCGCTAAGGTGGTTGATGGGCCAGCCGAACCTGATCTTTATGTCTGGTATGGTACCGGGCCTGCTGCGTCACAGGCTGGTATTCAGGCGTTAGAGGATATCAAGCCCGCAGTGACTATTGCGATCGCTAAAAAACCTTCAACCAATGCGGTTGAGATTGCCGATAGTGTGATCGAACGCTTCGAGCAACTCAAGGGTACCTTCATCCCTGAGGGCGTGCATTACACCATTACTAGAAACTATGGTGAAACGGCGCATAGTAAATCTAATACTCTGATTTTAAAGCTGGTTTTCGCAACTGGAGTGGTCATCGTTCTGGTTGCTGTAGCGCTGGGTTTACGCGAAGCGTTTATCGTGGGTGTTGCCATTGCTATCACCTTGCTGATTACTCTGTTTGCTTCCTGGGCCTGGGGCTTTACGCTTAACCGGGTATCACTTTTTGCCCTGATCTTTTCCATAGGCATACTGGTCGATGATGCCATCGTTGTGGTTGAGAATATTCACCGGCATATGATGATGGGGGGTAAATCCCTGCTGGAGTCGATCCCTCGAGCGGTAGATGAGGTAGGTGGGCCAACTATACTGGCAACCTTTACCGTTATCGCTGCATTACTGCCAATGGCATTTGTGACCGGATTGATGGGGCCTTATATGAGTCCGATTCCCATCAATGCCAGTATGGGGATGATTATCTCACTGTTAATCGCCTTTATTGTGACTCCCTGGTTGAGCTATAAGGTTCTGGCTTCGCGCGAAAAGGAAATGCAGTCGCATCATCATGTGGATATACACGACAGTGGAATCTATCGCTTATTCCAGCGTCTGATGTCTCCATTTGTGCGTGGGGAAAAACAGATGCAGAACTTCGTGTTGATGAATCTGGCTGTCGTGCTGCTGATCGTCATGTCGATAGGGCTGGTCGTCGTCAATCTGGTGGTATTAAAAATGCTGCCCTTTGATAATAAATCTGAATTTCAGATTGTTATTGATATGCCCGAAGGCAGTGCACTGGAAAATACTGCTCAGGTGATCAATGATCTCGGTGAATATATCGAAACTGTAGCCGAGGTTACCGATTATCAGGCCTATGTGGGTACGGCCTCACCGATCAATTTTAATGGACTGGTACGCCAGTATTATTTACGCGAAGGCGGCAATGTCGGTGATATTCAGGTTAACCTGATCGATAAGCATAAACGTGATCGCAGCAGTCATGAAATTGCCCGCTCCATGCGGGAAGATTTACAGCGCATCGGTGAAAAATATAATGCCAATATTAAACTGGCTGAGGTGCCTCCAGGTCCGCCGGTCATGGCACCGTTGGTGGCTGAAATCTATGGACTGGATTATCAGGGGCAGATAGATGTGGCTAAATCTCTACATCCGATATTTGAAAATACTGATGCGATTGTCGATGTTGATGACAGTATTGAATATTCAGCCGACCGCTTTATCCTGCATATTGATCGTCAAAAGGCAGCGACTTATGGTATTTCTCAGCAGTCGCTGGTAGCTACTTTGAAAACGGCCCTGGAGGGTGACGATGTGGGCTATATCCATGGTAGTCATACCAAATTTGCCACCCCAATACGCCTCAAGTTGCCTTCTGCAAATAAAGAAGATTTGTACGATGCGATGTCTATCAAGCTGCGTACACAGGGTGGTCAGCTGATCGCTCTATCCGAACTGGTTTCTATACAGGAAACCAAAATAGAGAATGTCATCTATCACAAAGATCTGTTGCCCGTGGTATTTGTCACCGGTGATATGGGAGGAGAGCTGGATAGTCCTCTGTATGGTATGTTTGATATTTCAGGGCAGTTGAATGAAAGCCATGCCGAGTTGCAACAGTATTTTATCCAGCCACCGGATGACCCTTATCAGTTCAGCATCAAGTGGGATGGAGAGTGGCAGATTACCTATGAAACATTCCGTGATATGGGGATCGCTTACTCAATCGGCCTGGTGATGATCTATCTACTGGTGGTCGCTCAGTTCAGGTCTTATATTGTGCCGTTAATTATTATGGCGCCCATCCCTCTAACCATCATAGGCGTGATGCCCGGACATGCATTGCTGGGTGCCAAGTTCACCGCTACCTCCATGATAGGCATGATTGCATTGGCAGGAATTATCGTACGTAACTCGATACTGCTGGTCGATTTTATCAATGAGCTGGTGGCTGACGGGATGGACTTTGCGGATGCGGTGATTACCTCAGCAGCTGTGCGAGCCAAACCTATAGTATTGACCGGTCTGGCTGCCATGATGGGGGCTTTTTTCATTGTCGACGACCCTATATTTAAGGGGCTGGCGATATCACTGATCTTTGGTATTTTTGTGTCTACGCTACTGACGTTGCTGATTATTCCGGTGCTTTATTATCGAGCTAGCGGCCCATCTGCAGCACAGAAATAGAAAGCCTACAGAGATTCATAAAATTAATATATACTACCACGATTGTTTTTTATGAAGCTTACCTAGATGAGTGATAGACGATTAAAAGTATTTCATGCGGTGGCCAAGTTGCTCAGTTTTACCAAAGCAGCTGAAGCCTTACATATGACCCAGCCAGCAGTGACCTTTCAGGTTCGCCAACTAGAAGAGTATTTTAATACTCGACTGTTTGATCGAACGCATAATAAGGTAAATCTGACGCCGGCAGGCAGCAAGGTATATGAATTTGCGGACCGGATTTTTGATCTCTACGATGAGATGGAAAATTCGGTGCGTGAGTTAACCGGTGAAATCTCCGGCGCACTCACCATAGGCGCGAGTACCACTATTGCCGAGTATATGCTGCCTACACTGCTGGGGCAGTTTAAGGCAAACTATCCTGATATCAATATCCGCCTCAAGGTTTCCAATACCGAGGGTATAGTTTCCATGGTCGAGCACAATGTGATCGATCTGGGGGTAGTCGAGGCTTCTGTATCCAACAAGAATCTGATTGTAGAGGTTTGTCACGATGACCAACTGGTTGTTGTCTGTCCACCAGGTCATCCACTCGGCAAGCAGGATAGAAGTGTTAAAGCCGAAGAGTTGAAAGCCTACCCCTTCATCTGTCGAGAAGAAGGTTCGGGTACGCGTGAAGTTATCATGGAATATTTACAGCAAGGCGGTATTGATCAGGCTGAAATGAACTTCTGTCTGGAGCTGGGTAGTCCGGAGGCGCTCAAAGGTGCTGTTGAAGCAGGTATGGGTATCTCCATACTGTCGCGTTCCACGATTGCGAAAGAATTAAAACTGCATACTCTGGAAGAGGTTCAACTTGATCCTCCATTAAGCCGTCCATTTTCTTTTGTCCGTCAACGTCAGAAGTTCCGAGTCAGGGTAATGGAAGAATTATTGGAGTTTGCCAAGGCTTATTGCGAGTCCGCGCCTTAAGTTGTGAAAACCGAGAAACAGCAGCTGATTCAACTGTTTGAAGGACTGGATCAAAAGGGGCGAGACAGTCTGCTGGATTATGCGGATTTTCTGTTTACTAAAAACCAGAAAAATGTTCCCGCACAGGATAAAAATATCAAACAACAGCCTCTGCATCATCCCAGACCAGCAGAAGAAAGTGTATTGGCTGCGGTAAAGCGTCTGCGTGCCAGCTACTTCATGATCGACACTGATGGCATGATCAATCAAACCTCGTCATTGGTAACACAGTTTATGTTACAGGGGCGTCCAGCGCCTGAAGTGATTGATGACCTGGAACAGCTTTTTAATGAACACTACCAGAATTATCTAGAATCATGATGGACGTATTGAAGCGTTGGTATCAGCGAAATTTTGCTAACCCTCAGACAGTAATCCTGGCACTGATACTAGTTGTCGGATCAATACTCATCGTGGTGATGAATAAGCATTTGATGCCGATACTGGTGGGTATAGTCATCGCCTATCTGTTTGATGGCTCGGTGCAAAAGCTGGGGAAGCTGGGTGTCAACCGAACGCTATGTGCGAGCATCATGACAGCGATTTTTCTGACCATGATTCTATTGTGTTTTCTGGTGTTACTGCCGTTGTTATCTTCCCAGATCTCTGACCTGTTCCGTGCGTTGCCAGCGATGTTCGCCAAAGGGCAAACCCTGTTATCACAATTACCGCAACGTTATCCGGATTACATCTCAGATCAACAGATTCAGGAGGTGCTCGGTTTAATTCGCACAGAGTTGACTACCATGGGACAACAGTTGGTGACCCTGTCCTTATCCTCAGTTGTCGGTGTGATTACCTTTTTTGTGTATCTCATTCTATTGCCTTTGATGGTGTTTTTCTTTCTTAAGGACAAGTATTTAATCCTTTACTGGTTAAGTCGATTTTTGCCTGATGACCATGAGCTGGTAGAAGATGTATGGGTAGAGTTGAATATGAAGATAGCCAGTTATGTGCGCGGTAAAGTTATGGAAGTTATTATCGTCTGGGTTGCCACTTACATCGGCTTTGCGGTGATGGGTCTAAATTATGCGATGCTGTTAAGTCTGCTGGTGGGACTGTCGGTGATTATTCCTTATGTGGGTGCGACGGTAGTGACTATTCCGGTGTTGCTGATAGCTTTTTTCCAGTTTGGCTCGGGTTCTGTGTTTGGTTACACGATGCTGATTTATGGAGTTATTCAATTTCTGGATGGTAATCTGCTGGTGCCTTTGCTGTTTTCTGAAGTGGTGAACCTGCATCCGATTGCGATTATTGTGGCGGTGGTTTTCTTTGGTAGTGTGTGGGGGATTTGGGGGGTGTTTTTTGCGATCCCTCTGGCGACTCTGGTGCAGGCGGTTATTAATGTTTGGCCGGCGCCGAAGAAGATGATTTCGTCGGAGACAGTGGAGTAGGTTTTATACTTCGTATTCTCTCTGAGGAGACTGTCATTGCGAGCGTTAGCGTGGCAATCTTGCTGGATTAGCAACTTACCGGATGATGTTTCACACGCCTATGCTTTTTACTGCTTTGTAGTTTTGGAATTATCAAAAACAATTTACTTCCTTTAAGGGTTTCGTACGCTAGATAAGTAGTCACTTCGTAGCACCTAATGAGTACGCGTACGAGTGTCTTTCTTTTACGCGAAAAGAAAGGCACCAAAGAAAGCGCGCCCCTCAATCCCTTCACCGTCAAAATGATGTCCAGATCGCGGTCGGCTCAGACGCGGGTCCAACCGCGCTGAGCCTCAAATGGCGTCCATGCCATTTGACCCCGATCTGAACACCATTTTGCCGCGGGCTTGAAAGGGGTATTAAAAGAGATTTCAAACAGAGCTTGGAATCTCAATCATGTCTAAAGACATGATTGAGATTCTGAATGGAGATCTTAATTCATGTTGAAGCTGTCATTCGAGTCTTGCAATGTAATAGCAGGTTTGTGCCATAAGTGGACAGTCAAAAATAGACTATAATTGTTGGATTAACCCAAACAGGGAAATAAAAAATTGACCATGGACAATAAAAAATCGCTGTTTTTTTTATTACTGATCATCAGTGTATGCATATTCAGTGTCAATGCTTCAAATGTGCAAGCAGCCGAAAAGAGTGATCAGGTTGCCTATACTCAAGCGTCATCAAATAATCTGCGGAGTGATCGGGTAGCCGATGCGGAGATAGTTCAAAAACTTCCCATTAATACAAAGATAAAAATTTTGGAGAAGAATGGTGAATGGGTTTCCATTCAGGTTGCTGATCAAGAATCGATCCAGGGCTGGCTTCATCAAAGCCTGTTAGCCAAACTCCCACTAACTCTGGAAGAGGCATTAGAGCGTTATACTGAGACACCGAAAGGCAATCTGAAAAAGCTGAAGTGGATTGAAAGGGCGGCGGCGTTAGCACCTCGGAATAGGGAAGTTCTAAAGGTACTATTTCAGGCTTTACAGTCCCATAAGGAATTTGAACGTGCTCATCATGTGTTGGAATATATTGTAGAGCTGAAGACTAACCCCTCCAGGTATACACCCGCGCCAAAATCTCAGAAGGTTATCAAGCCAATAGCGCTTGCTACCAATGGCAATCAACTTTATGTCGCGGATGCCATCACTAATCGGATAGCGATCATTGATGTAAAATCGGGCGAGCTGAAGTGGTTTAAGTCGGGAGATCGCCGGTTTTATAAACTGAAATCGATCGATATAAAAGAAAATTATCTCTATGTGCTTACCGCAGAATACCTCTTTATATTTACGCTGGATAAGCAGCAGCCAATAAGTCATTTAAATCTTTCTGATATCGGTGTTATTTCAAAGAACGAATCGCCAAAATCCTCAATTTGGTTCGACTTGAAAAGTGATACAGCCTATTTTTCAGCTAGAAGTACTGTTTACAAAGTTGATCTCACTACCCAACAATCCAGGCCTTTTGTAGAGGCGTCGGTTGTTGAGGCTCTCGATCTTCGAGAGAAGCGCTCTCGATTTTCACCTCAGGGCCTCGAGCTTCGTGGTAATCATCTATATGTGGCAGAGTGTAATAAATCGATACTACTAAAAGTTAATGTGCAATCCGGTTTGGTCGAGCGGTTAGCCGGTGGAGGAGGGAAAACACTCTACGGTAGGGGTTATGTAGATGAGGCAGGTGAAAAAGCGGCTTTTGGTTGCCTTTATGGAATCACCTCTAACGAGAATTTTCTTTTTGTGGCTGATACAGGAAATCATTGTATCAGGCGTATTGAGCTCTCCTCAGGACGTGTTTCTACCCTCGCAGGTGGCGGTGGACCGGGACATATTAAATTTGGTTTTCAGGATGGAAAGAGTAACGAGGCTGCATTTTACGAGCCATATGCTCTGGCTATTGAAGGATCTACCCTTTATGTCGCTGATCGAGAAAATTATGCTGTTCGCAAAGTTAATATCGATACTGCGGAAGTCACTACTCTCCTCACGCCTGTTGATACGGTTGTAGTGAATAGTCCAAGAGTAAACGCTCTCCTCCGCAAGGCTGAAGAAGGGGATGCCAATTACCAGGCACAATTAGGCGAGTTATTGCTTCAGGCGGTAGGGGGGGGCGATAACGTCGAAGCCGTATGGAGTGGTCGTATTAGAAGCGACAGGGATTACTTTAACAGGGATTTGCTCAAGCAAGCGATGATCTCGTTACTCAAAGCAGCTGATCAAGGTCATGCTCAGGCACAGTTTCTAGCCGCCCGTTTGGCTAGCCATTACGGAGTTCAGCCTGAGGTAGGACACTTTGTCGATTATATTTCACTTTATCGACGTGCGGCAGAGCAAGGTCATGCCAAAGCACAGCAAAGGATGGGAGCGCATTTTAACGCAGGGCTGGAGACTTTCGCATATCATGTCAAGCCCGATCCGGTTAAGGCGTTTGAGTGGTATTACAAAGCGGCAAAACAGGGAATGGTTGGTTCAATGCAAGCGCTTGGCCGTTATTATCAAAACGGAGAGGGGATTCAACAGAACCTTGAGCAGGCAGAAAAATGGTATCGGCTTGCTGCAGAACAGGATGACACTCTCGCGCAAGTTGAACTTGGATGCATGATGGTGAACCGAGACACCCCTGATTTCGTGGAAGGATTGATGTGGTTGGAGATTGTTTGGGCAAGACCCTATGGATTTGATTACGATGGATTGGGTTGCCTGCCAACTGCCAGACAGAAAGCAAATACAGCAGAAAGAGAGGAAGCAGAACGTTTAGCTCAAAAATGGCTAAACGATCATCCCAATTCCAATACTGAAGAATGAGTGGCTTAGAAGATTAGCACCGTGGGACGGAACAGTGCAGCGTTATCCGCCGAATAGATGTACCGGTTAAAGGTCTCAACCCAAGCCGGATTATCGAAGAAACCGAATGCTCCGAGGGGGCTTTTCCTGCATTGCCTATTTGCTTGTCAGCGTTTTCAACCCGGAAGCCGTTTCAATCTCGACCGACAAAGGGTCTTTAGGGTCAGGTACATATTAAAATCTCAAGGATCACTTGACTAGGCATTTTTTCCGAATTAATACACAGGTCGAATGGCCGGTTAGGGGCAATACCAGTCAAGTCAGCTAAAACGACTAATGTCTCCTATGGGTTCTTGTGCTACGAATGGCTTAATTTTTGTGAAGCTACAGGCTATTCAATTGGGGTGTAGTTATTCTGGGTTTCCTGCCCTCTACTCTTCAGGTTAGCAGAGCTGTCAAAAATTGCTCCAGGCAATTTTGTTTTTTCGTTTGCTTTTCAATCCCCCCTTCAAGCCTGCGGCAAAAGTGCGGTCAAATCGGGGTCAAATGGCACGACTACAAGGACGCAGGAGGTAGGGCGACACAGGAGTCAAAGCCGAGGGATGCCATTTGAGGGACCGTCGCGTCGGGAACGCGTCTGGCCCGACCGCGATTTGGCCGTGCTTTTGACGACAAAAGTGTTGGAATCACTTTTGAACGCACACAGTGCGGCCCGAAGGGTGGAGGGCAGGAAGCCCGGAATAATCAAGGGCTTGTTTGGGGCGGCTTTGTAACTCCGGGCATCCATGCCCTCCGCCCTTCGGGCCAGCAGAGCTGTTCAAAATTGATCCTGTCAATTTTGTGGTGACTTCTTTTAGCTGTTGAAAAGAAGTTACTCGCACGCCTGTTAGAAAGACACTACGAAGTAAGGAAAGCTAAGGCGTGTGAAACCATAATCCGGTAAGTTGCTATCATTAAAAAGATTACATCCATTGGTTCCGTATACGCTACTTCCCTGTAGCACTCCTGCCACGTCGCAAGCTCGGCTCTGGCTTCCTCGGCTCTAGCGTCCTGCTTCGCTCTACCTCCTCCCTCCCTGGAGTCGTGCTTCGCCCTA
>JBNKPX010000078.1:0-16620 GCA_050295575.1 Gammaproteobacteria bacterium
CAGTGTCGCATTCTGGGTTTTAACGAAGCTGAATATGCAAAGGTTTTACTCTCATCATGACCTCTAATACTGTTGAGCTAGCGATACAGCTACTGTCGATTGATTCGGTAACCCCTGACGATAAAGGCTGCCAGCAGATACTCAGTGATCGACTGCAAAAAATAGGTTTTAACTGTGAAATCATGCAGTTTGGTGAAGTAACCAACCTTTGGGCTCGCCGTGGTCAAAAGGGGCCCGTTCTGGCTTTTGCAGGGCATACCGATGTAGTGCCGACCGGCCCTCTTGATAAATGGCATAGCGACCCGTTTAACCCTGAAATAAGGGATGGTTATTTATATGCCAGGGGTGCAGCTGATATGAAGTCGAGCATCGCCTGTATGGTTACCGCCTGTGAACGATTTATTGCAGAACACTCTGAGCATGATGGTTCCATAGCTTTTTTGATCACCAGTGACGAAGAAGGTCCCGCTATCGATGGTACGATTAAGGTAATTCAAACCCTGGAAGACAGGAATGAAAAAATCGACTGGGCATTGGTGGGAGAACCATCAAGCCTTAAGCACGTAGGGGATGTAGTCAAAAATGGGCGTCGCGGATCTCTGGGGGCTCAGTTAATCGTTAAGGGTATACAGGGGCATGTGGCTTACCCTCATCTGGCAAAAAACCCTATTCATCTGGTCAGCCCGGCACTGGCCGAACTGACATCGATTGAATGGGATCAGGGTAATGAATTCTTCCCCGCCACCAGTTTACAGATATCGAATATTCACTCTGGCACGGGAGCGACTAACGTTATTCCTGGTGAAGTGGTTATAGACTTCAATCTCCGTTTTTCAACCTGCCTGACTCCAGAGCAGATCCAGCATCAGGTCATTACCATACTTGATCGCCACCAGCTTGATTATCAAATTGAATGGAATCTTTCAGGCCTGCCATTTTTGACCGCAGAGGGTGCACTGGTCGAGGCTGCACAAAAAGCCATTTTAGAATCTACCGGTCTGAATACAGAACTATCCACCGCTGGCGGGACTTCAGATGGCCGTTTCATTGCACCAACAGGCGCTCAGGTACTGGAGCTGGGCCCGGTGAATGAAAGTATTCATAAGATAAATGAAAACGTTAAGGTAGATGACATAAACACGCTCAGTGAGATATATCAGAAAATGCTAGAGAATTTATTACGATAAACTGGATGGTAACAAAACCGTAAATCAAATATCGCTTGAGATCCCGTCAATGAGGCAATTGAAATATCCAGCTGGACTCGATTCCTGTCACGGAAGATACCTCTACCTAAGTGCTCTGGCGTTTATTATTTTCAGTTCATTTTCTGTGATCAACTGGAGCTATATCAATCAATCCAGCCAGCTCACTCGACCGAATATCATAAAACGCAATATAAACACTCAGCTCCTGAATGAAATCACCAATCTATATCAGCTGGTCAGAATTCAGATTTATCAATTTAGTTTAAACCCCGAACAGCTTAATCCTGCAACCATAAATGAATCGACCAGCCGATTCATTGAACTAACATCGAATATCGATATCATGCTTTATGATGATATTGACACTGAAATTTTGAATGACAATCGGTAGATTTGCCCCAACCCCATCCGGCCCATTACATCAAGGCTCACTGGTTACAGCAGTGGCAAGTTATTGCGATGCCAGGTCACAACAGGGTAAATGGCTAGTTCGTATGGAAGACCTGGATACGCCACGCGTGGTTAAGGGATCTGCAGATAACATACTTTTCACTCTGGAAGCATTTGGCTTTGAATGGGATGATGAGGTTTTATATCAAAGTCAACGCTTTCAGATATATCAGGAAATAGTCCAGCAATGGATTGATGACAGACTCATTTACGCCTGTAGCTGCAGCCGTAAATCGCTGATGAATGAAAAATTACGCTATGGCCCTTCGGGCATTA
This sequence comes from Gammaproteobacteria bacterium, assembly GCA_050295575.1. Taxonomy (GTDB): domain Bacteria; phylum Pseudomonadota; class Gammaproteobacteria; genus JACNJF01. Next base: position 1,935 of record JBNKPX010000078.1, read on the forward strand.
TTTACCCTGGCTACTGCCGAGATAAAAGACTGGATATCAATAAAAATTTTAGCCTTCGACTGAGTTTGCAACAAGCCGGTGAGTTATCCTTTAACGATATTCACTACGGAATCTTTAATCTTAACCTCAGAGATCAGATAGGAGATATAGTGATTAAACGTGCCGATGGCATTTATGCTTATCACCTTGCGGTGGTAGTAGATGATGCTTTTCAGCGGGTTGACCAGATTGTGCGTGGCGCAGATCTGCTGGAAGTGACAACATTACACCTGCACCTGAATCGATTACTTAACTATCGCAATGCAAGTTATCTACACCTGCCACTTATTAAAACCATCCATGGAAAAAAATTAAGCAAACAAACTGGTGCCAGGGGTATAGATCCTGCAAAGGCCGGCGATCATTTAATTGCTGCACTGAGGTTTCTGGGTCAGCCTGTGACGGATGATATGATCAATGAAAGCCCAGAAAATATTCTGGGCTATGCTGTTGATGTATGGGATGCATCACTGATCCCACACGATAAAGTCACTACTTTATCTTATTGATATTCAACTCGACCACACCATTGAATCCCTTATGCTTCATGGCAGGTGTTTCGAAATACAAATCACCAGCCTGCGCAACAGGATTCCCGGAACGCGAGATACGCGCCCCTATAACGACATCATCAAAGCTCGATAATCTCATCTGAGGCATCATCGCATCCGCGTCACTCAAAGTCAGTTTTACTGGTAAATCGGAAGCCTTTAATCGTTTTGCCGCTAATGGCATTGGTGGCCCAGAAGCTGCCTTGGCATAAATAAAGAGCAGGTCATTTGCCGATACCTTACTGGAAAGCTGTGGATCAAGAGTCACACTAACAGCCACCCCTGTGTCCGTAGAAACAACTGCATTTGAGTTAACGGCTGCACTCATAGATGGTGCAGCGGCCTGTGCAGGAAAATTAAGCTCAGGTAGCTCAGGATGTTTTTGTTTCAGCTCAGTCAACAGTGTTTTCACTTCAGATGCTGACTGCGGATCTGCACCCAGTAATGGCAACAAACTCATCCAGTAATCAAAAGCTTCACGGTTACGACCACCTTGCTCTGCGGCTAATCCAGCCAGCCATAATGCAGTAGGATTCTCTGGCACCAGTTTTAAAGCCAGTTTAACCAGATGCTCTGCTTCACCGGCCATGCTGCCATTTTGGGTCATCGCCAGTCCATCTGCTAATGCCAGCATCACGGCAGGCTCCTCTGGGGAAAGGTCGTAACTACGTTGCAGTGCGGCAACCGCTTCAGGATACTGTTGTAACGAAAGGTAGGTACGTCCCAACATAAACCAGCCGCGGGCATCATCTGGATTATTCCGCAAGTGATCTTTAACCTTTTGTACCAGTTCAGCCATGGAAGGGGCTTTTTTACCACTCTGAGCATGTGCTGCATTCTGAGCATCTGTTTTCGTTCTAGCTTGAGCTAACGCTGGGTTCTCTACAACCCTGTATTCACCCAGTTCCCAGTACATATAAACACTTAAAACAGGAATAAGAGCAGCAAAAACCCATACCGCCCATTTGCCCGCATCCTGGTTACTCTGCAATGATTGCTGGCGCTCTAAATCGATAGCCAGAGAAACTTCCAGGTCAGCCATAGCTGCATCAAATTCCTGCTGAGACATTTGATCATTAGCCAGTTGCTGCTGTAGGGTTTCTTTTTTATCACGCGCAATGACAATATTTTGCTGATCGCGCCCAAGCGAGTCCTGAGTAGAAGGCTGGCGCAACACGGGTATGATGACGAATACCAGAGAAACGAGAATCAGTATGACAATTAAAGCACCAAAAATCATTTGCTTTCCTCTTTGTAATTATCAGCTTTTTCGGAAAGAAGGTTCCTGGCCTGATTGATTGCATCTGCTTCGGGAGCCTCAAGAGGCTCCTTCCTGCTGACACGATAAATAACCACAATTAAAACCAGTATCAACAACAGGAATGGGCCACCCCATAACAACAGAGTATTTGATTTTAACGGGGGGTTATACAGTACAAAATCACCGTAACGGTTCACCATATATTCAATAATCTGTTCCTTGGTTTTACCTTGCAACAACATTTCATAGGTTTGCTGTCGTAGATCCTTGGCCAGGTCCGCATCAGAAGCCGCCAGATTCTGATTCTGGCATACCAGACAACGTAATTCCTCGATCAGGCTTTTATAAGTCGCTTCGGTCGCCTGATCTTTGAAATCTATAACTTCAATTGCTGCATGCGCAGGAGACAGAAGCAACCAAAGAGTGGATAAAACAATTAGTATTTTCATAGTTATAACAGGGCTTTAAGACGAGGAATAATTTCATCCTGCAGTGATTGAGCGGTAACAGAGCCGATATGCTTATACTTGATCAACCCGTCTTTACCGATAATGAAGGTTTCTGGCACACCGTACACACCCCAGTCTATGCCTACTCGCCCATCTAGATCGACCACGCTGAAGATATAAGGGTTGCCATACCGTTGCAACCAACTAGCCCCATCGGCAACCTCATCTTTATAATTCAAACCGACTATATCGACCATCTGCATTTTTGCGAGTCTTTTAATAATTTCATGCTCGGCACGGCAGGAGACACACCAGGATGCCCATACATTCAATATCCAGACCTTACCCTTCATATCTGCAGGTGAAAATTTTTCTGCCTGATTCGATAGCTTTGGCAATGTGAAGGCAGGTGCTTCCTTATCGATCAATGGTGATGGGACTTTCTTAGGGTCTTGTGTAAGCCCGAATGCCAGCAGAACAACCAGTAAAATAAAAATTCCTAATGGTAACAAAAATCGCATCAGGCCACGCTCCCCATTGCTCTCACTGACGCGTCTGACTCACGTCTTACCATCATTCTGTAACGCTTATCAGTTCCTGCCAGTAAACCACCAAGGGCCATAATCAGACCTCCCAGCCAAATCCAGCGAATAAACGGCTTAAAGTAAATTCTGATTGCCCAACTACCATCATTGCCTACTTCTTCACCCAATGCTATAAACAGGTCACGGGTAAAACCAGCATCAATAGCTGCCTCAGTCATCGGCATCTGTCTAACCATATAGGTCCGTTTCTCAGGCGAAAGACTGGCTGAAAAGCCAGAACTATCAGTTACACTAAAATCACCGCGTGCAGCACGATAGTTATCCACATTAAGCGTTTTCACACCATTAAACACAAAGGTATATCCCGCCATTTCGAAGCTATCACCCGGGCTCATACGTAAATCCTTTTCAATTTCATACAGACTAACAAGGGTAATGCCAACGATAAAAACAGCTATTCCAACGTGGCCTAATATCATGCCGAAAAAGCCTCGTGGTGTAGAAAGTAAACCGGAAGCTATGGAACGTCCCTTAAAACGCTCAGACAGGGCCAGAACAACGGTTGAAGCAATCCACAGCGCCATCATCAATCCTGCTAATGCCTGCCACTTCCAGACTGGCAACAGCAAACTTAATAGCAAACCAGCACCTACTGAAATCAGTAGAGGAATTTTCAATTTACTCCATAAGCGGGATAATTCATCGTGTTTCCAGCGGATAAACATTCCAACACCGATAAGCAACCCAATGGGAGCGGTCAGCATTAGAAATACCAGATTGAAATAAGGTGGACCTACCGAGATCTTGCCACCCATAGCATCAACAAATATGGGGTAAACCGTACCCAGCAGAATTGCAGCGGTGGCAACGCTGAGAAAAATATTATTCAGCAGCAGTACCATATCGCGAGATTGCAGATTGGTGACCGCAGCGCTTTTAAGCGTTGGTGCGCGCCATGCGTAAAGCGTCAATGAGGCACCGACAATCACACCCAGAAATATAAGGATAAAAACACCTCGCCCAGGATCGCTGGTAAAAGCATGTACCGAGGTTAATACACCGGAACGAACCAGAAAGGTACCTAGCAAACTCAATGAAAACGCAAAGATAGCCAGCAATGCAGTCCAGGCCTTAAAGGTGCCTCGTTTCTCGGTAATTGCTAACGAATGCATTAATGCAGTCCCTACTAGCCAGGGCATAAAAGAAGCATTTTCAACCGGATCCCAGAACCACCAGCCGCCCCAGCCCAGCTCATAATAGGCCCACCAGCTACCCAGTGCGATACCCAGTGTCAGGAAAAGCCAGGCAAAATTTGTCCAGGGACGTGACCAACGCGCCCAGGCAGAATCAACCTGACCTGAAAGCAAAGCTGCAATAGCAAATGCAAATGCAACTGAAAAACCGACATACCCCAGATAGAGCATAGGAGGGTGTATTGCCAGACCTGGATCCTGTAGCAATGGATTTAAGTCTCGACCCTCAATAGCAGCGGGCAATAAGCGCTCGAACGGATTAGAAGTAATCAGGATAAACAGGGTAAATCCGACACTGACAACCCCCATCACACCGATAACACGGGCCAGCATAACCCTGGGAACACTACGACTAAATGTTGCAACCGCAACTGTCCATACAGTAAGAATTAAAGCCCACAGTAGTAAAGAGCCTTCATGAGCCCCCCAGACACCTGATATTAAATACAAAAAAGGTAGTTGGGAGTTCGAGTTTGCAGCAGCATAAAGTACGGAATAGTCATGGTTGATAAAAACCATGGTAAGGCAGATGTAAGAAAGCAGCATAAGCAAAAACTGACCATAAGCTGCGGGTTTAGCAATTGCTATCCAGCGTGAATAACCTAAATGAGCACCTGCTATAGGAAACACGGACTGAATAATAGCAATGCACAGGGCAAGAATCAGCGCAAAATGACCAATCTCTGGAATCATAGTGATTTCTCTCAGGGTAAAAGTTTAGATGCCTTGTTTTTTCATACCAGGCATGGTCTGCCCAGATTTTTTCATTGCTTCCATAACTTCTGGAGGCATGTAGTTCTCGTCATGTTTGGCAAGCACTTCTGACGCAATAAATTCACCGCCATCGTTTAAACGACCATTTGCGATGATGCCCTGCCCTTCGCGGAACAGGTCTGGCAGGATACCGGTGTATTTAACCCTAACAACAGAATTATTATCGGTGAGATCAAATTCTACGGTTAAGCCCTCGCCGGGCCTGGTTACGCTGCCATCAACCACTAATCCACCAACACGAAAATCCTTATTAGCTGGCGCTTTACCAGCCAGGATATCGGCTGGAGAAAAGAAGAACATGATATTTTCATTCAGTGACTTAAGTGCAAAACTCACACCTACGGCTACACCGACGATCATCAGTACAATTAGAGTGAGTCTTTTTTTACGAGCTGGGGTCATAAATTTTTAGTTTCCTGTGTTTTATTTGAACGATACTGCCGTTTGAGTTTCTTCAAATTTTGTTTATGTTGCTGACGTGGCAACCACCAGTTAACAACAAGTACCACTAAGGTCAACGCATACGATGACCATACGAAAGTAGCATAACCCCCCATGCTAAAAAATTTAGACAACATCATTTTGCACCAGTTCCTCAACCCAACGACTATTTCTTTCACGATGTAGCAATTCAGCACGAACCCGCTGAAACAGGGATAGAATAAAATACACCTTGAATGCCAACGCCATGACCAATAATGGCCATAACATGCTCAGGGGCATAGACGGTTTGTCGAATTTGGTCACGGTTGCTCCCTGATGCAGGCTATTCCACCACTCAACCGAATAATGAATAATCGGGATATTAACTACGCCAACAATAGCCAGGATAGCAACAGCCCTGCCAGCCACGCGTTTATCATCAATAGCACCGTATAAACCTATCACGCCGAGATACAGGAATAACAGGATCAATTCTGAGGTTAATCGAGCATCCCATACCCAGTAAGTGCCCCACATGGGTTTACCCCATAAAGAACCGGTAACCAGTGCCAGGAAGGTAAAACTGGCACCAATAGGTGCAGCACTCATTAACACCACTTCAGCCAGCTTCATACGCCATACCAGTACCACAATACCGCAGAAGGCCATCACCATATAAATAAACAGCGACATCCACGATGCAGGCACATGGACAAAGATAATTCTATAGCTTTCACCCTGTTGATAATCTGTCGGGGCGACAACCAGTCCGCCATACAGGCCTGCTATTACCAATACCGCAAATATACCGCTCAGCCATGGCATCCACAGCCCGGCAATTCGATAAAAGTGCGGAGGGGATCCAAATAGATGAAACCACTTCACAAACCATTTAAACATCAGACTTTCTCACCTTTAGCTCATACTCATTTTTAGTGCTGCTGCCGTCGCCATCGGCGAAAGCGAAAGAGATAGAAACAAAAACGCCAGCAACATAGATATCTGTGCGTTAGCTGACAGACCGCTGGAAGCAACATCTATCGCACTGGATGCGAAGATTAAAACCGGCACATACAACGGTAAAACCAGTAAAGAGAGAATTATACCACCTTTACGTAAACCGATAGTAAGCGCAACGCCTATTGATCCTATCAAGCTGAGCACAGGTGTTCCCAGCAAAATAGTTAACATAAGAATACCATAGGCTGATTCATCCAGCCCCAGCATCATCGCCAGCAGCGGAGCCACCATCAATAATGGCAAGCCGGTTACCAGCCAGTGAGCCGTAACCTTGGCCAATACCAGGATCGGCACAGGATGGGCGCTCAATAGCATTTGCTCTAGTGTTCCATCTTCAAAATCAGAGCGAAATATATGATCAAGCGACAGCATAGATGCCAGTAATGCAGCCACCCAGATTATACCAGGCGCAATACGCGCCAAAAGGTTGGGGTCAGCGCCTACCGCCAGAGGAAATAGAGTAATCACCAGCACAAAAAATAACAGGGGATTAGCAAGTTCTGATCGGTTGCGAAACGCCAGTAAAAGGTCTCTACGCAGCAGAAACCAGAAAGCCTGAGACAGGGATAATCGCTTCATAATGATAGATTCAGCCTCACCACATCAGAATCCGGCATCTCAATATCATGGTGAGAGGTCATCACTATTGCTCCGCCTTTATCCAGGTGTTGTTCAAACATACGCTGAAATAGCGCCATACTCGCCTTATCCAGTGAGGTAAAAGGCTCATCCATAATCCACAGCAATGCCTCGGTAACAATCAGGCGCGCCATAGCCAGACGTCGTTTCTGCCCTGCAGATAAGGTTGCCACATAGTTTTCACCATATCTATATAGATTCACCTGCTCCAGAGCATCATCTAGCTGTATATCACTGGGTTTACCCATTGCCTGAATCAGACGCAGATTTTCCAGACAGGTAAGATCGCGTTTAATACCATCGTGATGTCCAACATAGTTCACCTGCTCATAGTACTCCGATCCAATCTCCCGAATGGGATTACCCTGCCATAATACTTCACCTGATTCAGGCAGGCTGAGGCCGGTTAAAATGCGCAACAGGCTAGTTTTTCCGCTACCATTTTTACCTTCTACCAGTAAAATCTGACCAGCCTCAAGAGATATATTCAAACCCTCAAACAGGCTACGATCATCTTTTACGCAGCTTAATTCCTGAGTTTGTAATAGGATTGACATATTTTTTATAATTCTATTTCTTCAAAAAGACTGCGAAGGCTAGCTAAAAATGGTCGAATGTGCAATCTGACTTGCAAAAACGAGAACAAATTTGACCTTAGTATGGATATCTAAAACACAATGATCGTATCAGGCAACTTTAAACCCGCATGGTATCTGCGTAACCCCCACTTACAAACCATTCTGGCCAATATAAACAAACCTCCTATCCCAACAGTGAGTTACGAAACCGTACAACTGGATGATGGTGATAGTTTACAACTGGCTCGCGGTACCGCTAGTGGATCCAGCACTGTATTGATACTCCACGGCCTTGAAGGTTCACTTAATTCAGCTTATGCGCGGCGTTTAATAGACTATTTAAATAAGCGAAATATTCCCGTTGTTTTTATGTTTTTTCGCAGTTGTAACGGTAAACCTAATCTAAAAACTCGAAGTTATCATTCGGGTGAAACAGATGACCTACGTAGTGTTATATCATATCTAAAACGGCAGGGCACAAAACGTATATCACTTGTCGGCTATTCACTGGGCGGGAACGTGACCCTGAAATATATGGGCGAAGGTCGGGTTGATGACAGTATTAGCTGTGCCATAGGCGTCTCCGTACCTATGCTACTGGATGTATGCGCTCGTCGTATGAACAAGGGATTTTCCCGCCTTTATCAGCATACCTTACTCAAACGTCTGTTAAATAAAGTTGAACAGAAACGTCATCTATTTCAGCAGGAAGGCTACAACCTTAGCCGAACACCAAACAATTTTGTTGAATTCGATGATACCTTTACCGCGCCGATTCATCACTTTGACAGTGCCGAGGATTACTATCGAAAAAGCAGCTCACGCCAGTTTTTAGGTGCGATAGAAAAACCTACCCTCATTCTGCATGCGCAGGATGACCCTTTCATGACAACAGATGTTATCCCCAAATCTAGTGAGCTTTCTGAATATGTCAGGCTGGAACTCTCTCCTCATGGTGGGCACGTAGGTTTTATTACCAAAGGCATATTAAAACCCGAAAACTGGCTTGAACCTCGAATATACCAATGGCTGCAACAAAATTTCCTGTAGATAAAAAATCTCCTACCCCAAATTAAGCCGGTTATAGAGATAACCGGCTTAATTTTATTACCTGAATCACCCCATATTTTCGATTGCTGGTTTATTGCAGTTTAACCAGATCATTCTGTTTGAATTTACTTCCGGAGACGATTGAAGCAACCGAACCATCTTTTCCAAAAAATGCTGTTATCTTAAGTTGCCCACGAGTCTGCCCTGGTGCACGCCCCAATGAAACACCGGTTTGTGGATCGATAATCTCATCACCTAATTCCTGTACCACCAGGATATCACCGATATTTAATCCTGTACGTTGGCCCGCATTGATATAAACATTTGAGCCCTTGATAGAAGCGATTCTTCCCGTCCAGCGATCACTAGTCAACTGTTGGGTAATCTTATTCATCGCCTTACCCAGCGCATCACGTAATGCACCATCCTTTAATGAGGTATCTCGCGAACTTTTGGACCCAAAGCCGAGGATGCCACCGCTTTCCTTACGGAATTCACCATTTCCGTGGGAGGCAAACAATTGCTGCCCTGTTGAAGTATCCACAATTCGATAATCCACGCCCACCTTGGCCACCTGAGTTTTTGACTGAGTCAGGAAGGTATTAGATCCTTCAACCAGTTCAGCATAACTGGTAATAGACCCTGTCAGTATTGCATTCAGGCCAAGAATCTTACCCATTTCCGCCGCCGTATTGGCACTCACAGCGCCAGAAGCACCGAACTTTTGCTGATCCAGAATCGCTTTCATATCCTGTTGTGGAATGACGATAAATCTACCTGTTTCCTGCAACATGGTAGTCAGTATATTGGTAGCTGCTTTTTCAATATCACGCACCTTACGAGGTGTATCATTTTGAAAATTCACTACACCAACGCGTAGCTTAGGACCTTTGTGCTCCATCTTGCTAGATTCAACCAGATTTACCGGCACATTGTCATCTCGATGCACACTTTTGGTTTGAGGGGTACAACCAGCGATAAAAACGGCTGCGGCTACAGTTGGTAAAATTAAAATTCTCGAATACTTCATAGTTAATAAGCTCCTGTTTTATTAAAATCCGGGTCCATTGCGTAATACAGCAACTGAACTATTTATCATTGCAAACGTTTCTCTTTGCAGATCAACACCAAAAGCACTGTCCATGGTTTTTTTGACCAGCCCACTCACAAGCCCTCCCAACAGTCCACCACTTTGCTGTTCTGATTGAACAGTAACCCACTGAATCTCTTCATCACTGCCATCTGCAATAGCTGCGCCTAACGACATCAGGCTTCCTAGACCTCCAGCCGATGTTTCACTTTTAGCACCGAAGTGAACATTCCATAATTCAGTTTGAGTACCCACCTGAACCATGCGCAATTTCGCACTCACACGATTGGTGTTGAGCACTCCAGCGATAGTTGAATCGTAATGAGTAATATCACCGAACACAAAAGCATCGGCCTGAACTATTGAGGCAATTTCGTTGAACTCGACATCTTGTATTTGCTCGCCCAGAGTAATACCCAGCCCATCTAAAAGAGCCTGATCAACTTCTTCAAGTGGAATCACTTTATAAAATTTAGCCGTTAAACTTTGTTCTAGTGTAGCGCGCACTTTAGACGGTGCATCAACATTGTTGCTCATGTTAGAAAAAGGCAATATTGCTACCGTACGTACCGGGTTTGTTAAATCGGGTTGTGGGGCAGGTATACACCCAGCCAACAATCCAATAACTATTAAAATGAATATTAATTTCCCAAATATTTTTCGCGTTTCCATATGTTTTCAACCCCTCATTATTTATAAATCATTTCCCATAGCACTTCTCATTCTGAATAATCAGACATGATTATTCAGAAAAAAAACGCATTTCTCGTGTATTAATCTCTACCCAGATTAGCTTCCAATGTTACAAGCAACTCGTCTTCAATACTTTTTGCAACCCTGTGCGCAGATTTTTCTGATGCCATTGCTCCAGTTAAACCACCAGCCTTGGTAGCTTCTCTATCTATCTTCAATGTTTTTAGTACTCTATTACTTTTTCCACTGATGATTTTAATTACCCCATCAATACGGCTAAAGAAAAGCCCATTTATACCAGGAGAAGAAATGGTGCTAGCATTAACCTGCAATACATAATCAGGCTGAATAGAGCCTGTATTTGCATCAGAAATGACAATATAATTCTGTTCGCTTAACATATTCGCCAGGCCATTATCAACAATCTCAGCTAGCTGCGTATTACTGCCATCAATAGTGGTTGAAAGTTGAATACTGACATTAGATTTTTGCGTCTGCATGACAATTAAATCAGTAGATGGAGAGCGTCCTTCAAAAAGATCATCATACAAATCTAGCTGAACCTTAATTCTATTAAATTCACGACCTGAATAAGGGTATGACCTAACCTTAACACTGAGGTTGCCCCTGCTATCTGTCGTATCGTTTGCTTCAATATTAAAACCTTCTACATCTGGAGTAATCTTTACAGGAACCTGTTTTAATGGCTGCCCCTGATAGCTGAAAGCAAGTTGATAAGGCTCATCAACACCCAGCTCTGGGGATCCAGATTTTTCCGCATTAAACGCGAGTACCTGTACTCGTCCAAATATAGTTCTCAATGAACCATCTATCTCCTTAATTAAATCCAGCACATTCGATTTGGCTAAAGAAGCATTACTCGGGTCAGCAAAAAGTTTATGCAACTCAAGGTCGGCTGATACCTTTGCAAATTTTTGTGTAGACTGGATCAAATTTTTTATACCTTCAGATACCTGACCTTTATTAATCAAGCCCAGTGCTTCTTTATGTTGCTCACGAATTCGAGCCAAATCCTCTTCAATTCCAAATAGAAGATTGGTAGCCGTTTTGAGCTTATTTAATACTGCAAAGGCGTAGTGAGTTTTGCTAGCAGACTGAAAATATTGATCTACAATTTTAATCCCTTTGATATTCTCAAGCTCCACCGATGTAGATATACGAATATTTACATTTTCCTGCTGACTGCTGCTTTCCTGAGTAGAACGATATTCCTTAAAGATATCACTCTCACTGGATATATTGACCTTAATCTGCTCTGCCAGTCTTGCATAAGCACTTTTCCTCGCATCTTCCAAAGAATCACCATCACCCAGCGCTGTCAGATATCTGCTGTTACGGTACTCATCGATTACACCTGTCGTAATCCAGTCAGGCTCAGCAGCCTGTATAACACAGGGTAATAAGAACATTATGCTCAGGAAAAGTTTTTTCATCGCTGCTTAATCACTCTAAAGTATTTTGTTTGACGAACGCTTCAAATTCTTCAAATTGCCTGTTTGAATTTTCATCAAAAGGAAGTTTGACTACCTTCTTTCCATTGAATTTGAGCGCAAACCCCTGCTCTAGTTGTATTGACTTCTTATAGGCCACAAACTCTTCTTCAAGCTCAGCTTTATAAGCATCATATTCAGACTGCATCTGACGTTTAAATTGTTCAAACTCATCTAGCTCTCTACGCTGGTACAACTTAAAATATTCGTCATCGTTGGATTCAAAATTTAATACCCCCTCCTGTAGCGATACAGTATCCTGCTTCTGCTCATCGCCCACAGAGTCAACAACGAAAGTGGTCCCTCTTACACCAATAGTTGACGTAGTCGTCTGCACACGCACTCGTTCCTCGCGAGTACGTTTACTAATAAAATAATAAATTTTTCCAAACAGATGCTGAAAAAATCCTGGTTTAACCAGCTTAATAGAAGAATTCTGGCCAGCAACCAGAACATCTCCCTGGCGTGTTTTCACTGCTATCTTCTGGTTTTGTCCTGTGCGTATTTCACTATTTTCAGTAACCTCATAACCAGCAGGAAAAGCGGGCATATTCTGAGAACGGACGACAACACCCAGTGTTTCAGCTTGTGACTCTACAAAGGGTATCGATGCCATAACAGCGACTATAAGCACTCGAAAGAGCAGTTTGTAAAAATCCATTTTTTTAGAATTCATATTCATTTTTATTGAATTATTACCTTAGGCTGTGTATTTCTATATTGAGGCATTTTCATACCTGCTCTCGCATTGATATAGGTAGGATCGGTAACGGTGAATTTTTGATTGTTATAATTCACTACATCACCTGCGGGTTGTTTCAACTTTACTGCAGCTGCCACATGTCCAGGAAATTCCAGGCCAATTACTTCCAGCCCCAGAAGATGACGAACCAGCCAGGAGAAGATGATTGCCCTGTCTTCACAATCCGAAGATGGATAATAAAGAGTCTCTTCTATAAACATATAATTCTCTTCGCCAAACTGTTGATTATCGGTTTGATATCGAAACGCATGCTGTACAAAGGCCAGCAAAAAATTTACCGCGTCGGTTTCCGTCATGCCCTCAACCACAGGCTTTAACTGAATCAGTAAGGCTTGAGCTGTCTGATCATCAAGCTGTGTTTGAAAGTATTCTCCTATATCCATTTGCGGATAGGAGGCGAAAAAATTGACCGTATTTTTATTCACCGGAATGCTGAACTGATACTTTTTCCCCTGATATTTAAAAGATAACTTACGATTTTGGGCATCATTTTTGGATTTAAGCGCTTTACTAATGGAAAAGTCTGGCTGAGTAAGGGCCTTAGGATATTTGCCGTTATATGAAAACAGTTCGGAAGGTAGTTTCTTAGTTTTCGGGATACTGTAGAACTTTTCACCATCGAATTTAAAATAGGCGATATCATAAAGATTCTGACGTGCAGCAACCAATAGATAGATATTGTTTGAATCGTAAGCAAGCCGGGCTTTTAAACCGGACTTTAATAACAGAAACCAGCTTACGAGCCTCTGACTGTTACGGTTTATAGCCAGTTTTTCACTGAATTTGAGTATCAGTTGTAGATAAGCCCAGTCATTCATATCCAGTTGGCGCTTATAACCGAGCAAGCTATCCACCGTCCTGGCATAGTCTGATTTTGCCAATTCAGAAAAGTTATGTTGTATTGAGTTTTTGGAAACCTGATTATCAAAGCCTGAATAACTGTCATATAAGCCATCGACAATCGAAAGCTTATGTCCCAGGTAATCAATGGTGACTATGCGATCATTAAAGTCTACCGGCGGTGGTAAGGGGATAAAGACTGGTTGAGGCTTGACGATTTTAACGGGTGGAACTTTAATGACCGGCTTCGGTGATACTTTTCCAGGTGGAACCGGCAATTTAACTACAGGCTTTACCTTTGCAACAGGAATCTTGCCAGGCTTAGGTGCCTCATCCCTGACGATACCTTTTTCAGTATCAAAAGGTTCCCATTTTTGATTGAGAAACTCAGCAAACTCTCGATCAATCTGATCTTTGTAATCCCTGAACTCCCCCATAAACTGTTTTTTCCACTGTTCAAACTCTTCAAGCTCCGCCTGAGACTGAGCCGATATGGTGAGTGGAAACAATATAGCAAGTAGCGCAAGGCTAACATTGACTGTAACAACTGAAAGTTGAGTTTTTCTCATGATAGTGAGGGAAAACTTTTTACAACCTGTTCCCTGTAATCCAATTATCCTAAATAGTTATAATTTAAAATTGTGACACTCAATGTCTAACAGGGTGATGAAAGCAATGCGAAACTCATCTTTAGCTAAAGATTATTCCATCAATCTGCCAGATAATAGATTGTATTTGTCTGTACTTTTTGTCAATATCAGTTAAATTATTTTTATTGACCTACAGCACAAAAAATGGAAATAAATCAACTTCAATAGGGGTAATTATTTAATCATGAGCTTGCAAGCTCGATTAGTCTCAAAACAAAACTTTTTAATCTGATATGGAGAATTTGATGAAAACGTCTTTAAAACAAACCTTAATCCCAGTTGTAATTGCTCTAGCTATCTCAGGGTGTGGCAGCTCACCCAAGCAGGTCGAAGCACCTGAATGTGTATTCCCTGATGCGCCCAATTCAGCGGCACCTGCCTGGATCTGTGATGCCCCGGTAGAAGGTGTTGCCCTCAGTGCTGTTGGCTATGCTCAAAAATCTAAAGCGGGTAATTCGTTCATGAAAAAGATTGCTACCGCTGATGGGCGAGTTCAACTGGCACAGACGTTTAAGACTCATGTGCAGAATATGATCAAACTTTATGCAGAGTCTACC
>JBNKPX010000079.1:0-16058 GCA_050295575.1 Gammaproteobacteria bacterium
GGCATTACTCGGAACATTCCGAGTAATGCTAAACCAGGTGCTTCGAGGCGTATAATTGTATGCGTTGCGCCATTTCAGACAAAGGGACCACCTCATCCACTGCGCCCAGCGCAATCGCTTCACGAGGCATGCCGAATACCACACAACTGGCTTCATCCTGGGCAAAATTGTAGGCCCCTGCCCGCTTCATTTCGAGCATTGCAGCCGCTCCATCCTTACCCATACCGGTGAGCATCACACCAATGGCACGGCTTGCGAGATATTGTGCAGCCGAATGGAATAATACCTCAACCGAAGGTCGATGGCGGTTAACCAGACCCTGTGAATTGAGCACTGTGCGATAGCCTGCAGCAAACCTTTCAAGCGACAGATGCGAATGGCCCGGGGCAAGATAAGCATGTCCGGGTTGAATAATCTGGTGATGATCGGCTTCAGATACCTGCATGGGGCTCATATCATTCAGTCGCCGGGCAAATTGCTGAGTATAAGGTTCCGGCATATGCTGGGTAATCAGCATAGCAGGGGCATCTGCGGACATACCGGATAAAAATATCTTCAGGGCATCCGCCCCACCGGCTGATGAGCCGACGACTATGATCCTATTATTCATTTACTAACCTGAGATTTATCGGTCAGCTCGTATACGGTTTGCTTAATCAGTGTAAATAGATCTGCCGCATGAAAGAACCGCTCTGAATGTCCGGCAAACAATAAGCCTTGCTTACACAGTAATGGCGCAAATTTACGCAGGATAGAAAGCTGGGTCTGTTTATCAAAATATATCATTACATTACGACAAAAGATGACATCCAGTGGAGCCTGAACAGGCCACCCTGTGGCCAGCAAATTGATATTTTGAAAATTGATCATTTGCCGCAATTCAGCTTTTACCTGCATGTATTCGGGGTCACCCCTGCTATCCTGCTGAAAAAAACGGCTTACCTGTTGCGAGGTCAATTTGGTCACCGCAGCAGTTTTGTAACGTCCCTCACGAGCTGCTTTAAGCGCCCTGGTATCCAGATCTGAAGCAATGATACGCACAGAATTCTTATACCCCCCCAATGCTTCTACCACCGTAATAGCTATAGAGTAAGCCTCTTCCCCCGTTGAACTAGCTGCACACCAGATAGTAATCGGATTTAACGGATCCAGTTGTTTAAGATATTCAGCAAGAATGGAAAAGTGATGTGACTCACGAAAGAAGGCGGTATGGTTGGTGGTTAATGCATTGATAAATTCTTCTCTCTCAGATCCCTTGCCTCGCTCTAGCTGCTCCAGATACCCACTAAAGCTTTGCGCATTAGTGGCGCGTAATCTCCGTACCAGACGGCTATACACCAACTCCTGTTTATTGTCGTTCAGGTTTATACCGGCATATTCATAGATCAGCTTGCGTACGCGTTGAAAGTCCTGCTCAAAGAATTGAAATTCCCGGTCATATGCCTTGCCATTCATCAGGGGTAACTATTCAACACCAATTTAATCCATATTAGGGCCTGTTGACAGGCCCTGACTGCTTAGACTTTCAGGATACCAATCGCCTTATCCATATTACTCGCCTGCTCTTCCAGCTCCCTGGATAGGGCAAGTAAACTATTGGCCGCTGTTGCATTCTCTTCCGACATCTGGGAAACCTGCTCGGTACTCTGGGCCAGATCGGTGGATGCTGCATTTTGCTCCTTTAATGCTACAGCAATGTCGTCTATGGCCTTCACCATATCATCAAAGCTCGAATTTATCTTTTGAATCGATACCTTGGCGATTTCAGCATCACCCGCCCCCAGATTGGTGGTCTGAACCACCGTGTCCATACCCGACAGGGCTCGTGTTGCCACCTCACCGATCTTGCTGGACATTTCATTAATTTCACTGGTAGCCTCACTGGTACGCTCAGCCAGCTGTCGCACCTCATCTGCAACTACTGCAAAACCACGCCCCTGTTCTCCTGCACGTGCCGCCTCAATGGCTGCATTTAATGCCAGAAGATTGGTCTGCTCAGCAATTTCCCTGATCACCTGAACAATATCACTGATGCGCGAGGCATCCTCACTCAGGCGCGATACATCCCCTGAGGCCTTTTCAATTTCATGCGCCGTATCCATCAGGCTATTCGCTGTCTTGTTGACTACCTGCACGCCTTCGTTAGCTGTCTCCTGTGAACCATCAGCAATTTTTCTAGCTGTGTCCCCCTGATCGCTTATTTGAGTCGTGGATACACTGAGCTCTTCAATCGCAGCTGCCATATTAGCTACTGCATCTGACTCCTGATTGACATTACTCGAAATCTGGGTTGCAGAAGTAGCCAGTGTTTGCGCCATTTCGCCCACTTGATCAGCATTTTGTTTTAGTGTCTTGATGATCCCACGCAATTTTTCCTGCATAAGATAGGCATGCCCTAGCAGACTACCCTCGAAAGGTGCCTGTGAGGGGAGATAAGTAAAATCACCCTCGGCCATCGTGTTAACCACCTTGGCAACCTCTCCCGGATCACCTCCTATGATTTTGAGCACATTTCTACCAACCAGAAACAAGGCAATGGAGATAAATCCACCGATACAAGCACCCCACAACAGAAACTTAAGGGCATTGCGATTAAAAATTTCATCAACATCATCTATGTAAAGACCAGTCCCTACAATCCAGCCCCAGGAATCGGTCCCCTTAACATAGGAGATCTTCTCTACAGGCTCATCCTGACCTGGTTTTGGCCATAGATAATTAACAAAACCAGCACCATTGGCCTTTACTGTTTTGACAAATTCAATAAACAGAGGCGTATCGTTTTTATCTTTAATTTTAGACAGATCCTGTCCATCTAGTTGCGGTTTAATTGGATGCATAATCATTCTGGGTTGCATATCATTTATCCAGAAATATTCTATATTTTCATAGCGCATTCCGCGCAGGGTATCCATAGCGAATTTCTGCGCCTGGGCTTTATCCATCTTTCCTTCATCGGCCAGTTTTTCGTATCGAGTTATAATGGAATGGCCAGCTTCAACCAAACTACGTACCTGAGCTTTACGATCTAACATCAATTGCTCTTTTTCATTCGATAGCAGGACAGTGAATAAAACGATAAAACTTAAAATCGTTACGGCAGTTAGACCGCGTAGCTTGCTTTGAAGCGATAAATTTAGACCAGTCATCATAACTCTCTCATATTATTTATAAGCTGGACCGGACCAGATAAAAAATATCGGTCCAGAGCTCATTTATGATACTCCGAACCCGGCAGCTTATATTTGGTTTTAGGTTCAGCTATCCGTGCCATATCCAAATTCAACCTCTTATTGAGATTCTTATTAGATAACCTTAGTAACAAGTTTAGCTTGTTATTGGAAATAATCTATAAGTGGCAACCACTTCTATTGAATTTCGTCCACAAGCATAAATTCTTTCGCGCAGTGCGAAACGAATGCAATAAGCTTCCTGCGCCAGATCATCTGGACAGAACGCTTCCATGTCATCATTAGTAAGCTGCCTGATCTGGCTATTTACAGCAGTATTCAAGCTGGCCTTGTAACGAAAAAAACGACCCATTGATTTAGCATGGTTTTTTCCGGTAGATATGACGGGCTGACGACTCTTTAACCTGGAGTCTGCAGCTGAACGAGTTGTAGTACGTTTGCACTAGGGCCCCTTACCTATGTCCATATAGGCAAAGCTTCCGCTTCCTGCTCTCGCCCCTTATCTATGTCATGATTGTAGATACAGAGATACGTCGCCTTATACGTGTAATTCAGCCTGTAGCAAGATTTCACCTGCCGGGTTTTCAGCATAGATGTTGTTATTTCGAGAGCATATAGTAGAGTGAAAAGATAAATTGACTGTGATGTTCTACAAAATAGAGAGTTACCCTCCAATGTCAGCGGTCAACTGTGTAATCAAGGTTTAATGCTTTTATTCACAAATCAGCTGTATTTCGGAATATAATGATGATGCTTTCGATTCAATAGGCTAATCGTGTAAACTTTAATCCATTCCAATAATAAACTGCATACGTCTTCGGAAAACATCTACTCCATGAAACAAATCGATCAAATTTTACGCTTTATCATTAATAACAGCCCCATCAGAGGACAACTGGTCAGGCTGGATAACAGCTGGCAGAAATGTCGCAAAAACATTGATGCCGATGACTTTGCTCAAAAGCTGCTGGGACAGGCCTTGAGTGCCGTCACCTTACTCGCCAGCACACTCAAACTGCAGGGACATATCACCCTGCAGATCAGGGGACAGGGTGCGATACATCTTCTGGTCGCCCAGGCTACCAGCTCAAATACCATACGCGGGCTGGTCCGGCAGAACAGCACGGTAAAGGATGAATCTGCGCCACTTTCCGAGATCTTTCAAGCCGATAAAATGATCATCACCATCGATAATGGAAAAAGCAAGCCTCATCAGGGCGTAGTACCACTTATTGGGAATAGTATTGAAAAAGCGCTGGATGGCTATTTCGAACATTCGGAGCAATTACCCACCAGACTCTGGTTTTCCAGCAATTCTGAGACCAGTGCCGGTCTGTTATTGCAAAAAATGCCCGGAGAAATTGAGGATGAAGATGCCTGGAATCGAGTCATACAGCTGGCTTCAACGCTGAGCGAAGAAGAGTTATTGAACTTGCCGCCCGAGGAAATACTTTTTCGTCTATTTCATGAGGAATCAGTTCAGCTATTTGACCCCGAGAGCATCGAATTTTCCTGTAACTGCTCAACCCAGCGCACGGCTGAAGTCATTAAGGCGCTTGGACATCAGGAAGCTCTGGCGATTCTTAAAGAACAGGGGAATATTCATATTAATTGTGAGTTTTGTAACGCAGACTATTATTTCGACTCCATTGATATTGAGCAATTATTTAACCCTGCTGCTGATTTCGAATTCAACCAGACGCTACATTAATCGACTCTTACCATGAATATTTCCCGCATTACCTCTACCCGCATCATGAGCAAGGCGCTTCAACAGCAACAAAGCTGCCTACTTGGATTGATTGAGCCCTCTGGTTCGATTTACATCTGCCAAAACGGAGAGGAGATGGAAACAAGGATGCGTGAACAGAACATTACGGCTATTTTTTATAATCAACATCCCGACGCCATGCAATTTATAGAATCTCACCCATTAGCTGATGGTCGGATTAGTATAGAAATATTCCAGGATATAGAAGGTGTGTTTGGTCTCAGGGCCTATCAAATGAATGACCGGATACAACAACCTATCGATCTGACTTTTGAAGAAGGCCCGGCTTAACTTGCTCAAGCTATACTGCTGGACTATAAATAGCTGATGATAAGAATGAAATATCCTGTTTTTTTAAGCTTTGCTTCACTTTTAGCCTCTCTTGCCTGCGATGCTGATGAACTCAAGAGTCCCCATTTAACAACTGGTCAGCAACTCTACGAATACCATTGCTCAAGCTGTCATCAAGCGGATGGACATGGAGATTCCAGGAATGGGTACCCTCCCGTCATTTATACCACCTTACGATCCTGGCAAATACGCCATAAAATAAATGGCGATGAAGCTAAGGGTGGAAAAATGCCTTCATTCAAGGATATCTCAAAATCAAAAGCTAAATTGATTTCCGATTACATCAAGACTCTGAAATAGTATTCACTTAATCATCGATTGGGATCAGTTTTATGGTATGGCAATTAATCAGCATAGTATTTCCAATCTTTGCCATCGTTTTAGTGGGTTATCTATACGGCCGAAGACACTCCCCAGATATGGCTGCGGCCAACAGACTAAATATCGACATCTTTCTTCCCGCGCTGATATTCGATGTACTCACTGCTAATAATTTCAACCTACCCGAATATCAATCACTCGCTATAGCGGGGGTAATTGTTGTACTCGGCGCTGGATTCGTAGCCTGGCCAGTTGCGCGGTTTTTCGATTATGAATTCAAAACCTTTGTACCGCCGATGATGTTTAACAACTCGGGCAATATGGGGCTGCCCTTGATGTTGTTCGCTTTTGGTAAAGAGGGGCTTCCGGCTGCGGTGGTGCTATTCCTGATAGAAAACTCTCTACATTTTAGTGTTGGAGTGAAAATTCTAAATCGATCAGCTTCATTACTAGCGATGCTTAGAATACCGATGATATTTATCACTATTGTAGGTCTGTTTTTTTCTTTTATGCACTGGACTCTACCCGACTTACTCTCCACGCCAATCAAAATGCTAGGGCAGATCGCTATCCCCTTAATGCTGTTCGCGCTTGGTGTACGCCTGATTCACATTGACTGGAAGGACTGGAAGATCGGTCTTATAGGTGCAATCATCAGCCCACTAAGTGGATTAGTGTTTGCTTTACCCATAGGCTATTTTTTAAACCTGTCGGATATGCAGTTTTCGATGCTTATTATATTCAGTGCCTTACCTCCAGCAGTGTTAAATTATATGGTGGCAGAGCGTTACAATCAGCAGCCCAGACAGGTGGCATCAATTGTCATGCTGGGTAATCTGGGCTCGATAATTGTGATACCTCTGGTACTGGCACTTACAATTTAGAAAAGGTGATATGAAAATGAAAAGGTGGATAGACCCCGTTGTTTTTCTCGGTAAGCACGCCACTCTGGAACCTATGCAGCCGCGTCATGTTGAAGGGCTAAAGGCAGCGACACGTGATGGACAACTGTGGAAATTGTGGTACACATCGGTACCCTCTCCCGAACAGGCCGAACAATTTGTAGAATATGCGCTTATGCGCAGAGATCAATTTGGTGAAATGCCTTATGTCATTCATGAGCATAAAACCAATAAGGTTATTGGCAGCACTCGCTTCATGAATGTCGATGAAAACAATCATCGACTGGAAATTGGTCATACCTGGTATGCACAAACTTATCAACGCAGCGCAATCAATACCGAATGCAAACTACTGTTGCTCACGCATGCATTTGAACAGCTATCTTCTATTGCAGTTGAATTTCGTACCCACTGGATGAACCACCAGTCTCGTAAAGCCATTGAGCGTCTGGGTGCAAAACAGGATGGTGTGTTACGTAACCACCAGAAATCACCCGATGGCGAATACCGAGATACCGTGATTTATTCGATTATTGAAAGTGAGTGGCCTACCGTAAAAAGGCATCTGCGTTATCTGCTGGGGGATTGATTAGTACAGGGCGTCCTCGGCTCTGGCTTCCTCGGCTCTGGCTTCCTCGGCTCTGGCATCCTGCTTCGCCCTACCTCCTCCCTCCCTGGAGTCGTGCTTCGCCCTACCTCCTCCTTCCATGGAGTCGTGCCTAATGCAATCTGTATTATTACTGTGCTGTCCGTGCGAATACTGCTCGTTGCTAGTTATTACTGCACTGCTATTCGTCACCAGTCGCTCCTGCGCATCCATGCGCCCGCGACATACCGTACATCCTGTACATAAAAAAAGACCTGCAATAAATTGCAGGTCAAAAAGGATAACCCGTCGGATACAAAAAAGATTGTTGCCGACCGGCTTTATGGGCCAACTGCCAGTGCTTTTCAGCTCTTGAATCACACCGACGCAAGAAGTTTATATTAATAAAATTAATGCAAGCTGAACGTATTACGGGTTATATTTAAAAGGCAAAATAATGAATAAGGTCCAGCATTATGGAATATAAAGACAAAATCCCATCTAAAACCGAATTTTATCCCCTGTATACACAGTCTGGCTGGAACGAACGCCTAAACCTGAGCCCGGATGAACTCGAGAAAGCCATTCACAACAGCTTTGCAGTTGTCTCTGTGTATGAAAATAACAAGCTTATTGGCTTTGGCCGAGCCGTTTCGGATGGCGTTGCTTATGCCACCATCTATGATGTGATGGTATTACCTAACTGGCAGAGTCAGGGCATCGGCAGCCAGATTATCCGTATTCTGGTAAACAAATGCGAACGCTATGATATTCGTCGGGTGCACCTGTTTGCAGCTAAGGGCTCGGAAACCTTCTATAACCATCTGGGCTTTGTTGCTCGCCCTTATGACTCACCCGGAATGGTTTACGAAAAAGTCGGCTAAGGCGAATAGATCTGGCGGATGTATATCTGTCGAGAATCGCCATTATAGATACCAAAAGTCGCACTTGCTGATGGATCATTATCAAAAATCCCATCCGCATCCCAGTCATATCTGAGCCATTTATTCTCGATTACTCCAGCGCTTAATAATGCGCTCAAATCTATCGTACCTACGTTATCTGCTCCCGGTGACGTTAATAGCACTCCCAAAGCACCTTTATCAGCGACAGGGTTGATGACAGATATGCTGGATGCTCCTGGCGTGACCAGATTATCTGCTATCGTGATTAAATCAGCATTATTGAATTGTGTGCAGCTATCATCAGTATTCAGTTGATAACCGGTATTGTTAAAATATTCCACTATCATCGGCATCTGCAAGCTCGTCAGTTCCGAACCAAAGGCATTCGACATCCTGATTCTTCCAAAACGCTGATTATTACCCACCAGATTGATACTCTGTGACACTGCAGTTGTAACCTCTCCATCGGTGATCTGACTGATGAGAGGGTCTATATCCGCCACAAATGGGACCACTTCACTGTTAGCCAGTTTGATATAAGCGTTACTGGTAACACTATCACCATACCGGAACTGATCATTCCCAAGTGTATAATCGACCGTCCCATTATTGTTGGCAACAAAGGTCATAGACTGAGGACTATAGGCAACCAGCAATGGATTTGCATCTGTCCCCGTTGTGCTGCTGTCCTGAGAAACATTAATGGTCAAGCTGCTTGCGTTCAGTTTTACGTAGTTACCCCGATAATTTTCGGTGATAGCTAAGAGCGTATTTAATGCATTTACCCGCACAACCGGATTCACCAGATAGCCAAAGTCCTGACCAATATAGGTAAAAGCGCCGGCGCTTGAGCAGGTATTATCCAGTACCCCGTTATTGGTTACATCAACACTAAAAGCTGCCGGCGTAAACCTGCCGACATAACCGGATTTAGAGACCATACTGGCTGTCTCCATAATACCTGTTCCCAGATAATCTCCATCGCTAATCAGGGCTCTAAGCTCAATGACGCCGACATCATTGAATGTTGCGCTAACGGTACTATCCACGCCATTGCTAAAACTCGTCAGGCTCTGTATCGGAAAATCGGCATCGGCATAACTACTAACAAAAGGATCAATGAGTATTCCCTGCAAATCCACCTGTTCGCCTTCCTGACCGAAGTTGGGCGCACCACTATAACTGGTGCCACTAAGAGTGACAGTATTATTACCGAGGTTTGCATTATTGGCCGGATTATTGTCATCATGGTTGTCGGGTAAGCCATCATTGTTGCTGTCATCCGCGCTATTCCATAACGCCGCGGCTACATTCACTGTAAACGGCGATCCTGCAGTAGTATAAATTGTATCGCTAAATGAGGATCCGGCAGGATTACTCACTGCATCGATATAAAACCCGAAGGGCCTGCTGACAAACTGGTTACTGCTGCCATTCAGGGTGACGCCTGTTGACGGTAAAGGCGAAGCAGGCAGAGTGTATTGCGCATGCAGTTGTATCTCGCCGCTATCAGGATAATTCATCACAAATGCGGCTTCACCGGTGACACCGAAATCCAGCGTGACATTCTGGTAACTGGGACTACTGCCGGAACTGGTACCGTTAATGGCGGTAGATGCAGAAGTGCTACCCAGATATAAAGGCCGTAAACAGCTCGATGGATTTTTACATTCGAATGCGAGTTGTATGTTTGCATTCCCATTCAGAACTGTTTCGCAGGCTCCTGTATCACTACTGGTTTCAACCGCCTTTAAGGTTAACAATTGTGAGCCCGGGTTGATATTCGAAGCCTTACCGGCTATCTGTGTAGCTATTGAATTATTCACTGAATCCGCATAAAAACGAAAACCTGTATCCTTAAACTCAATACTTCCCGGGTCCTCGGCGCCACCATTGTCCAGATCAGTAGCCGTGCCATCAGAAACATTGATATTCATGTGCGGAGCCGTAGTCATACTTTTTTTACTCAGCCACAACTGTACTGAAGATTCACTTCCGCTAAAGCTATACTGATCGGGTGAAGTAAATGTTCCGCCGCCACTGGCTAACGCCCAGCCATCATTGGCTATAGAGCTGCTTAAGGTGATCGTAGTAGACGAAGATGGGGCTATCGTTGCATGAGAGGCATCATGCGCGGTGACAGTTACCAATTCAGCCTCACAAGTTACCCCCAGATTGCTATGGGCTATTACATAGTGGTCCACGGCTGTAGCGGCACAGGGTCTCGTTTGATTCATTAAGGTCGTGATTTGACTGGCAGTTAACACTGAGTCGTAAACCCTGACTTCGTCGATATTGCCATTAAATCGCCAGTTGGCTACCGCTTCACTGCCTGCACTATTATTTTCACCACCAATACTGGCTGCTCCACTATCAAAACCCCAGATCCCTGTATAGGTCGCAACTGTAACACCGCCTGTTAATGTCACTGCGGTGCCATTTACAAATATCTGGCGAGTTTTTGCCGATGCATCATGCACCGCTGCCACGTGATACCATCGACCTGCCGAAATTTCAGCACTCTGAGTATCGATAGAGAGTGGACTTATGCTTCTTGAAAAAAATCTCAGGCGGCCATTCCCTGCATCTCCGAGACTAAAAGCAAATCCATTTGAATTACTCTGATCATCAGCAAAAATACGTTGATCTTTACCGGTTTCATTGGCAAAAATCCAGGCGGATATAGTGAAACTGCCTGTCAATTCAGACATGCCGCTTAAGTCTATATAATCATTTGAGCCATCAAACACACCATAGCGACAGGTTCCAGGATCACCAGCAATAGCGGGGTTGCTTCCCGCGGTGTTTGCGCCATTAACCGCAGTGGCATTTATATTACCCTGTGTGTCTACTACTTCTCCAGATGTCCCGCTCCAACTCGACTCGTCAAAATGCCATTCTGCCAATGGTGCATCCAGACAGGCTCTTGATGAGCCATCATAGTTATTACCCGCTGCCTGATTGGTGTAAATATCGGATACCTGTGCATCAGTGAGAACACTGCTAAACACCATGATCTCATCAAGATCGGCCTCAAGATATTCCGGGGTTCCGCCTGTATTCTCAATACGCCCGATGCTACTGAAAGAGGTGCCCACATCACCTGCTCCGGTTGTTCCAGATTTATTCAAAACTCCATCTATATAAATCTTGTAAGCCCCACTAGCCGACTCTCGTGTCAGCACAACATGATGATACACACCATCATTGATTGCCACTGTAGATTTTGCTGTGGGGGTATCCCATTTAGAAATGCCTATATGGCCAGAGGCATCCAGCCAGCCCCAGAAAATATCATCCCCATGCCCAAATTGTTCAACTCCAGCAACACCTGGGGCGAGCCAGTTTGTGTCATTCCCGGTTTGAGTGGTTTTTATCCAGAAGCTCATAGATGCCGTCGTACGCAATACTGCAAAGATATCGCCGGATACTAGATAATCGTTTACCCCGTCAAACTGACCTGCACGACATACCTGACCAGATGCTATGGTGCTGACACCACTTC
The DNA here is from genome assembly GCA_050295575.1 of Gammaproteobacteria bacterium. Lineage (GTDB taxonomy): Bacteria > Pseudomonadota > Gammaproteobacteria > JACNJF01. The sequence goes on from JBNKPX010000079.1 coordinate 11,533, forward strand.
CAGCACTGATCGATGCATGTCTGGCACCAGGGCTACTGTCTATGACCTCGTTGGCTACACCTGTCCAGGCCGACTCATCAAAATGGAAATCCATCTCTGGTGCTAAACCGGTACATTGAGGATTTGAGGGTGTGCAATTTCCATTTACCGTTGTTGAGCTGCTGATAGTCAAGCTTCCACCAGCGATAATATTACCCGTAAAATCCCCTTTCTTCGCAAGATTTATATCACCACTTGCAGTAATATTGCCATTAAATACAGCTTCTCTCTCTATGTTTACATTACCGTCGACAACTAAGGTTAATTGATATCCGTTGGTCGTCACACCTCTAAATTCTTTTAGCAGGGTTAAGTCACCCGTAATATTCAACGTTATATCTGAGTTAAGTGTAAATCTTGATTTTTCTGGAATCGAAATACTATTACTGCAGGTATATGAAGGTCCGCTACCTGAACAATTAAACGGATTACTTGTCAGCGCGGAGGGCAGGCTGTAATTCGCAGCAAAAGCATTTGAATAGCAGATCATCAATACGAAGAAGGTTGAAAGGTTTTTTATCATTAATTTAACTTCAAGGTGATGTCATGAGTTTTACATTATTGTGTAGTAAACTTTATGCAATTATAGTCGACGAAAATCTATCAATTTGTAGCTGAATGAATTATTTGAGGCTATATTCTGCAATTGTTACTACAACAAAACATAAAAACTTATGCATCAGTCAAATTTTTACCCATCTTAAAGAAAATCCTGAATCCGTAGAACCTTCAGTTTCTTTAGCTTTTATTGATGCAAATTATCAATTTATGCTCATTTTTTAACCGCTGGTATCTATCAAAGCAAAAAGATCAAAATGAAAAAAACTGTCTGATAACTAACTAAAACAGTACACCTTAATCCGGTTTTGATCAGTATTATTGCCATTACACATACCGCTAAACCCTGATACAGACAGTCATTAAAATATACGCCAACTCAAGATTGCCCACTGATCAGGGATAGAATGCAAGGAAAAATCATTAACCGCAGTCAATTAGACCTATGCTTAGCTACTGCATTTGACCTATGTCACACAATAATTTGTGATTAACGCTTACACTCGCCGCATTTTTTTACTCGGGGAAACCAATGGAAATCATCAGCTATATCTTATTAGCCATTTTAGCTTTGGCTATGACCATGATCAGCGTCTTCTTTGTTGTGCTTTTCAGAAAGAATATGCAGCAGGGTCGAGAATTTCGCAGAAATCTTGCTCAGGGCTTACAACCGTTACGTATGTCTAAAGTATTGAGCGCACTGGGACTGGATATCAACCTCTACCTGCACAAGTTATCGGTACATAATATCAAGCAACATATGTCCAAATGTGAAAACTGTTCTACTACTGGCGCCTGCGATGAAAAACTTTCCCAGTCAACCATTCAACATGCTGAATTAGAATTCTGTCCAATCCAGGAAGGCTTTATTCAATTTTCAACATCGACCACGGCTAGCTAATACTGGTTTAATTAATACTGCTGGAGGCCATTTTTTATCTTCCAGCAAGGCAAAATAATCGTATCGTCGTACTAGATAAGCGGCTTATGTTCCAGGGCATTAAAGTCGCTTTATTTTTTACGCTCCTTTGCATCCATACTGAAAACCAATCGGTGAATCCTGCTAAGCGCTGGATAGAATATTTAAGTCAGCGTATTTCTGCCGTACATATAGGGACATAGGTAAGGAGCGTGAGCAGGACGCAGCAACCTTGTGACTTCCTGGAATAGCCTCTATTCAGGCTCGTCCCACGTTAATCTACATCACCGCAAACATTCAAACTCGCCAATTGAGGATTCCAAAACAAATAAGCTGTAACCACTCAGGAAATACGAATCCTGACCACCTTCATCGTTTCAAATTCAATACCGGCGATCAACTCAACTTGCGGGTAGTAGGTTAAATTCACCGTCGCTCCCGTTAGATCTTTGTAGCGTTTTTTACGCTTGTATTTAAATGGGACTTCACAGTTTTCAATCATTATCGTGTTGATATACCACTCTCCGCTTTGACGCTGTACATGAGAAGTCACTTTCATCATATCCGAGTGAATCAGCTGCGGGTTCTTCTTAATGAGTTTTTCAACCTGAGACTTCATTGTTGTTTATTCTCTGATATATGTTATTTGATCATGCGGCTGCTACAGTCCTAAACTTACCGGCAACTTCGATATCACTATACTCGCCGAGCATAAGCTCAATAGCAACCCGCTTGAGAACAGATTTCACTGCCTGCGCATAAGCAGGCTTTTCATATCTTGACTTGAAAAAGGCGGCACTTCATAGTCTAGCTCCATGAATGATAATGATTCCACTTTCGAACCAGAACCAGGTCTAAGTCTTGATGTCCGCGTCCGTGCTGACCGCCTTAAACTGCTTTATCACCAGTCATTTCCTGCTGTCTACACCAGTCTTATTGTAGCGCTGTTGCTATTCTCGGTATTGAGGGGACATGTGCGGGATGAACTGCTTACTGGCTGGATGATTTGCATCGTAATCTCGGTTGCTGTTCGATTCCTGCTGTTTTGGGTATATCGACGCCGCAAACCCGGCAACTTGCAGATTCTGGACTGGCAGCGCCCTTATGCAATCACGCTCTTCGTCCCCTCCCTGGTATGGGGGCTGGGCGTATTATGGATCATGACCGAGAGTGAGCTACTGTATCAGGTTATTGCTTTTATTTTTCTGCTAGGTATGGCAGGTGGCGCTATCTCTCTCTATTCGGCTCACCGTGTAATGGCCATAGGTGCGATGCTTAGTGTGTTACTCCCTGCCACACTCTGGCTATTGTTTCAGTGGCAAATGCCCGAAGTCAATCTGAGCCTGGCGGCGATCCTATTTATGGGCGTATTAATACGCACCAGTAATGTGTTGTCTTCCGCTTTAAGCAGCAACTTCAGATTAGCGCATCGACTTGCCTTCGCCAAACAAAGCGCTGAGCAGCTTGCCCAGACCGACTTTCTGACCGGCCTGGATAACCGTCGAGCTTTCTTTGAACATGGGCTGGTGCTAAGCAATTATTGCGAACGTAACCAGCTTGCGCTCAGCGTTATCATGATGGATGCCGATCACTTCAAACAAATCAATGACCGTTATGGTCATGCTACTGGCGATACCGTATTACTGAACCTGGCAAACCTTTTAAAAAACACCCTGCGAAAATCGGATGTATGTGGGCGTATGGGAGGAGAGGAATTCGCCATACTTTTGCCCGATACCCCACTTAATGAAGCTGCAGCACTTGCGGATAGATTTTGTCAGCTATATGCATCCACACCTGCCAAAATCAATGGGCAGGTAGTGACTAATACGGTCAGTATTGGTGTAGCTCATGACGGATACGATATAGACCACCTGTTGCACTGTGCCGACCAGGCACTTTACCAGGCTAAGTCAGCCGGTCGTAACCGGGTAGTATCCGCGGATTGTAAGGCGTTGAAACTAGCTGCAAGTTAGTTCTTATACAGAATAACTTTTTTCGGCTTTGTTTTTCTTTGTGCTCTGTGTGCCCTTCGTGGCCGGTAGTGAATTAACCACGAAGTTCACGAAGATAAACACCCGCATTAACTTTCTTCGTGTTCTTCGCGCCCTTCGTGGTTATTTAAATCGAAAAAACAATGTATAACCACTGAACTCACTTAAGCCTGGAAGCCCAAATAGCCAGCTTATGGCGCATAGTAACCTGAGATACATCGATTTCTGGGATGGGCTGGATGACCTTGTCATGTACCAGCAGTCGGTAAATATACTCAATTTTTTCATTGGCAGAGTCGGTAGCTTCAAACTCCACGACACCCCTGCCTTCTCCATACTTTATCCCTTGTTCAATCGCTTTTTTGATCAGCTCTTTTTCATTCTTGAGTTTTTTCATGCCGGCCTTGTTTCCTTTATTATTCCGACTAGATTAGTCGCTGCTCTTCGCGCGGTCAATCACCGGACAATCTAAGGAAACTCTGAATTAGGCCTGTTAAGCACATATTTGCTGATACATTTGCATGGCACTGGAAGACTCCTTGCCTGTTAAAATGAAACCAACCAGCTTGCCTTCAGACAGGTACTCAATATGCTGATCGTTTACATCTCTGCGCTCCAGCGCGCTTTGATCCAGAGTATTTGGCAGACATATAGTAAGTGGAAAACTCGGCGTTTTCACTCGCACCAGAGGAGATACTGACTGGAAAGGTACGACATTCCCTTTCAGCTGAGCAGCAATAGTTTCAGCCTGTCGACGTATGGGCTCTATGTACGCAAATATCTGACCATCAACCTCTGCACAATCTCCAATTGCATACACATCGGCAACTGAACTACGCATCAGGTGATCGGTGATAATACCCTTACCTACTGCCAGCCCGGCTTTTTCGGCTAGTTGTGTATTGGCCTGTAAGCCCGCAGCCGACAACACCAGATCGGTTTCCAGTGCCGTTCCGTCAGCAAGAACTGCTCGTAAACGGTCAGCATTATGCTCTACCTGATCCAGCGTAGTACCC
>JBNKPX010000080.1:0-16021 GCA_050295575.1 Gammaproteobacteria bacterium
TGCAACCTCTCCCATGATTCTCAAGATCTTAGAATGAGGTTTAACTCATGCCAAATGTAATGATTCGTGTAAAAGACAATGGTGCTCTTTTGTTTTATATCGCAAAAAAGGATCAGGAAGAGGAAATTGCCTCAGTCGAAAAAGATACAGACACTGAATGGGGTGGCAATGTGGAATTAACTGATGGTTCAAGCTATTACATTGACCCCATAAGCCCTCCGCCTAGCTTTCCAACAACCCTACGTTTTAGACGCGCTGAATAATTTAATTTTTAGGAGAACTATCATGGCCTTAGCTATTGTTAGAGATGTATGTACTGCCTGTGGTGACTGCGAACCAGTCTGTCCAACTAAATCTATTGTGCCTTTTAAAGGCGTTTATAAAATTGACGCAGAAACCTGTACTGAATGCGAAGGTGAATTCGATTCAGCACAGTGTCTGGATGTCTGTATGGAAGATGATTGCATTATTCCTGCGTAAGCAGAAATTCAGCATGTAATCATGATAGGGGCAGTGCTGATATGTTGCCCTGTCCCTGTTAATCCTCTAAGTTTTAAACTTCATAAAAGGTGGTGTCATCATGACTGCTTCCCCAATCTCAAATGAAATAGCACTACGCATTGGACTGGCTGCACGTGAGTTGCCGGATACCGACGCTGCACGACTGTTAAAGGTTATCCTGGATGCGGTTGGTTTGCCTCCTACCTCAGAAAAATTATCCAAGCTAACCGTTAAAGCCTTTAAATCGGCTGCTGATGGTGAGTTGGGTAATGTTGATGGCAGCATGCTTAAATCTGCACTGTCTTACCTGAAGGGTGAGTCAGGAGTGATCAGTGACCCTCTGCCTGATGTTGAACCCTATACCGAAGGTGACATGCCGCAAAGTATACGTGTTGCCTGTGCTTCCAATAAATCAGAAATGCTGGATGGCCATTTTGGTTCCTGTCAGCGTTTTCTGGTTTACCAGATGAATGCCGATGAATATCGCCTGGTCGATATTCGTAATGTTGATAAAGAAAATGAAGCGGAAGACAAAAATGGTTATAGAGCCTCATTGATAGCAGATTGCCAGATTCTATTTGTCGTTTCCATCGGTGGGCCCGCCGCCGCCAGGGTTGTGCGTACTGGTGCGCATCCTATCAAGAAACCTAATGCCGGGGCTGCACGTGATGAAATAGCGGAGTTACAGAAGGTTATTGGTGAAGATGCTCCACCCTGGTTGGCTAAGGTAATGGGTCAGAGTCCGGAACAGCGTATTCGTTTTGAACAGGGAGAGGATGAATGATCAGCCAGCAGCAGCTCTCAGATATTAGTGACTTTGTTTTAACGCAGGGTATGGGTGTTAATCTGTCAGCGGAATTACGCGAGAAATTCAGTGGCATTCATTTTACTATCTGCCTGGATGATGATGTCATCAGTGCTAATCCCGTGTTGGAGCAGCAGAACTTCAATCTATATCTAATCGACAGTAGTAATCATTGCCTGAACTTTACTCAAAACCATGATCTGGCAACCGGAGTCGTGGTGGCAGAGCTGGAAGAAGAGTAGGGTTGTGGTTCCAGTAGTGTCTACACATGACGATGATGCTACACCTACTGCTAACTGCGCAAGCTGTCCTCACCGAGAAGATCGCCTGAATAAGGGGCGCTGTCATCCCGGAGATATCTGTGTTAGAGCCATGAGTGGCCGCCAGATAGCGCGTTTCTTTACCATTAACCCCGACCTTGCGGAACAATATGCGGGGGATGAATTTTGGGAGCGACGTGCTATAGCGGCAAAATATCTGTCGCAACAACGCTTATTACAAATGCTGGACGATCCGGATGAGGTCGTTAGAAGAGTACTGGCTTATCGATTACCGGTAGACGAACTGTATCGTCTGCTGGAAGACCCTGATCGCGAAGTTCGTATTACCGTAGCGGATCGCATTCCCGTTGATCAACTGGAAGCACTGGTGAAGGATGAGGATTATCTGGTGCGACAGTATGTTGCCAAACGGCTTAAGCCCGGGCGGCTGTTTCGCATGATTAATGATACGGACAGCGAGGTTAGAAAAATGGTAGCCAGCAGACTGCCTGCAGAGAGCCTCGAGTTAATGATGCATGATTCTTCCGACGAGATACGTATTGCTGTCGCAGAACGTATTGAACTGGAATCGATAGCGCCAATGATGCAAGACAGAGACTGGCGCGTAAGGGTTGCGATTTGTCAGCGCGTACCACTGGAGATGCTTGATCCGTTACTGAATGATGAAGATGAAGATGTGCGAAGGTTTGCCCAGGAAAGACTAAAACAGCTATCGAAAAATGAATAAGTATATAGAAAATAATCAACAGCTAGTTGAGCTGTGTAACAGGACGAATCCTGAGCAGGGTATGGAAGAAATTCTCAAAGGGCTCGCTCCAATATTCCCCGGGTTAACCTTTGAGCATGTGCTGACGCGTGGTGGCTGGTATAGGCTGGGTGGCGTTGTGGATGCCGATTGTAATCGCATAACAGACAATATCGCTAGCTGGGCGGAGCAGGAAAGTGATGGTGACCCCGAGCAGCTACTACTCAAGTATATAGATGCAAGCTATTTTGCCACCAGGCTATCAGGACAAACGCATTTTTTGACCGTCTCTACAGGGGATAAACCGGAGCAGTTTATCCAACTTGAGATTGAACAAATACAGGAAGTACTGGATCGGCCACTGGTCGAGCGTGACTGGTTTCCTGACAGCATGCAGGATTTTCTGGATCCCATGGAATACACAAAGCTGGAACCTGAGCCTGTTGGTAGTTCGCGTTACCTGTTCCGTCGCATCACCAATATGGATCAACTAATCCATCAAACAGCGATTGAGAGTCGGCATTTAAATAATATCCGTCGCTTCCTTGATGATTGGCAGTTTAGTAGTGCTAACGATTCAACCCGTTTCTGTAAGAACTGGGTGCTAGCATTACGCGAATTTGCAGATAGAGATGGATACAGGCAGGTAAATGCCAAACCGGTACCTACCAGCACTAAAGGATCTGCCGAGCTGCTAGAGATCGAAGGTAAATCAGGAGCCGATCTGGCAACAGCAATACGGCGTTACGACAATGCTATAGGTTATACCTTCTCCTGGTTTTTTATGATGCTAAGTAGTCAATCTGACAACTTCGTATTGGCAGATGCCGTGTTACATGATCAATCGGGTGAGTATGACTATGTTCCAGTGAAAGACTTCAAGGTGTTAACAGACTGGGCTACTGATCCCTATAGTGTTTAAACGCTTTGTTAACTGGCCCTGATAGCAAATCTGGCAAGGTATGAAGTATAAGAACTGGTCACAATCGATGCCGAATCATTATTTTTGGTGCAAAACTCTGCTGAAGCTATTTATTAATAGACTCATGATCTCATGAAATTTCACCTGACAAGACTGAGAACGACAGTCTGTGAGTTATGCGATTCTCAGTTGCGGATAAAACATTTCATCGGTACGACAATATGATAGCGGTACGCACCAGCCTGACACATCCCCTACAGATCGCGGAAGTACGTGTTAAGCCATCATATGGCCGCATCGGGATCACCTTCTGTCCCGGCAAGCATGACCGATTTGCACACACGGGAGCCTGGGAGCGCGACCTTTCACTTGATCTGGATGTCATCGCAGCCTGGGGGGCAAAGCTGGTGCTGACACTGCTGGAACCCGAAGAGCTACGCATGCTCAAGGTGCCAAATCTGGGTGAGGAAGTCCTGAGTAGAGGCATCGATTGGCGTCATCTGCCTATTGCTGACTTTTCCATTCCAGGCGAGGCTTTCGAACAGCAATGGGTCACCCATGGTCAGCAGATTCGTAGCTTGTTGCGCAAAGGGGATGATGTACTGCTGCATTGCAAAGGCGGTCTGGGCCGGGCAGGTATGATCGCCGCACGCTTACAGGTGGAATTAGGAATGGACCCGAAACAATCCATTCGATCAGTTCGTCAGGCGCGTAAAGGGGCCATAGAGACGCCGTCGCAACTGGCCCTGGTACGACGAACAGTCGCTATACCCTGAACCGGTAAGGATCTATAGACATGGGTAGTTTATTGATTGATACCAGTAGCATGCAGCGGGTAGGCGCTCAAATAGGCAGCAACCCGGCGGGTATTTTTCAGGACGATACGGGGCAACGTTACTATGTGAAGACGCTGGAAACTCTGGCGCATGCCCGTAATGAATTTATTGCAGCCAGGCTCTACCAACTGGCAGGCGCACCAACCTTAAGCTATGTGAGCACGACGGACTGTTGCCAGATCGCAACACGGTGGGTCGACCTGGATAAAAAATATATAGCCCATTTTAGCGAAAGCGAACGCAAGCAGGCACAGCAGTGGTTTGGCGTGCATGCCTGGACAGCCAATTGGGACGCAGCAGGTTTCTCAGGTGATAATCAGGGTGTCGCCAACGGCAAGGTACTGACACTCGATGTGGGCGGCGCACTGGCATTTCGTGCTCAGGGCGACCCCAAGGGTAAGGTATTTGGTTTCAGAGTGGATGAAATCAATGTGATGCGCAGCGACCAGAGTAATCCTCAAGCAATCAAACTCTTCGCAGACATGCGTTCCGAAGATATTAAGCGTGCTATACGGGTAGTGGCGGAGATTTCCGACCAACAGATTCGTCAGGTCATTATCGACAATGGTGGTAGCCACAGGCTGGTGGAAAAAATGATTGCTCGCAAAGCCGATATGGTTGAGCGTTTGATGGGGAATCAGCCTTTCGCTTAGCGTGTATCCTGTTGTTCTGATTGAATTTCCTGCACGACGCTATTATGTGGTTCTTTTACTAATGAATGCCATTGTGCATTGCTGGCGTTTAAAGTCAGTGTGAACTCCTGTTGATCGGAGTCCTCTTCCACAAAACTGATGACCCAGATATCGCCGACCTTGGTAAGCTGGTGCCTTATCCATTTTTCAGAATGATAATCCATATTTGATACGTGTCGTTGGGCGTGACAAAGTGCAGCGCTTTCGGTGACGACTGGAGGTTTAGGGCAATGGTTATTTGAGTTTATATAATCCTGAAAGGGTTGTTGATCTTCGATGTTATATTTTGCCTCAACAACTAATTCACCCTGGTGGTTGATAAGGCCGCATCTGCCACCAGTGCGAAGGGCATGTTCTCCCTGTTTGTGTTCGTTAAAAGGGCCGTTACAAACCACCGCATGACCATAATCAAAACGTGAGAGAAATTCAAAGTCAGGGGTCAGGGCTACTTCAAGCTGTTTATTAATATAAACCATTTTTCCGTTATTTATGCCCCGGGCTAAATCTTCCTCGAAATAGTCACAACCATTATCAAAGAAGTAAGTTTTTTGTTTGCGACCATTTTGGTGGATGTAGAAAATATCCTCAGTAGAGAACATGACACAGGCAAGCCCATCTGAATCAAACGCAAGATTATTCAAATGGGAATTATTAAGGATTACCTTATCCCCATTAATTGATCCGCAATCCTCGAAATAATCAATACTGCCATCATCCTTTTTACTGGGGTAGGCACAGGAGCTATCAGCCATTACCAAAGCTGGTAGAAGATATAAAGTTGCGAGAATTAAGTGTTTCATGAGGTTGTACCATTACATAACGCTCTGATAGGGTCGATAGTAATGTTGTCTAATATTAACGAATATTGCTTGCTGCCCCAGATTTTGGCTGCCAGGTGAGTCAGAAACTCTGAAGCTTTTTCTTCTGTAACATCTTGTGAACGGCGTTTTAGATGAAACAGGATGAAGCAACTGATCCAGTGCAGGTAGGATTTTTGAGTACGACTTTCCATGATTTGAGCTCCGTGTTCTCAATATGATTTCATTGACGGAATATGCACTCCTGAAAAAATGAAAGCAACTCTATATCTGGAAACTTTTCGTCTATCAAGGAATAGTAGTTTTGATGGATTATAGGCGATGTATATGCTAAGTTTTTGAAATTGTGAGGAAATAACAATGAAAAGTAGCCGTATACATGCTTAAAAACTCGTTTTTAATTTCCCGGGATAGGCCGCAACTTTCGGCCCAATTAGAATGTTATGTGAGTCGAGTTAAGTTGAAATAATTCTGAATGCCATGAACAAAGAAAAGATGGACCGCCTAAAAAAATGGTTTCTCGTTCAACCATGGAATGATAAAAATATTAATTGCCCAGAATGCGGGGAACCTACAGTTAGATATGAATTTATTGGAAACTTCGAAACAAGAATGGGGTATTGCTTACTTTGGTGTAACTCATGCCTAGTTGGTATTAATATAAGTCGTACTAAGGTGCCCGAAGGTGAACAAATGCTTAGTTTCGAGCAGGTAGAAAAAGGCCAAGGCATAGAAAAACGAAACATTAGGATAATTTCCTAAAAATGCGTAAATTACATAAGAACCTTCAAAGGGCTCGCGGCACGAGTTGTGCCGCTTCGGTAAGAGCTGTGGCGATCGCCTCTGAGGCGGAGCGTTATATAGAAAAGCAAATAGATAGGAAACCAATGTTGTGTCGATAATATCTAGACTATTAGGGAAACCAGATGTTGGAATGATACCTTATTCTAAAGGATCACCTGAAGAGCTTGCTGCCAGGTGGGTTCAGTGGGGAGCATCAACTAACATCAATTGTAATCCAATAGCCGATTTGACCGGAGAGTTCGCTGAGAAAGAACAGCCTGATGATGTCTGGTTCCTCGCTGGCTGTTTTGGTGGCGTATTGAATCGCAAATGTACAATTCCAGGAAACACAAAAATCTTCATGCCGATTTTTAATATGTGGTTTACAGATCATTACGATCCCCCAGATTTGGACAAAGCCTATGGTTTTCTGAATATAGATGGTCAAGAAATTGAAATCGATAGAATTTTTACGAAGAAACCATTTATCGTTAGAGGGGTTCGAGGTAATCCTGTAACAGGATCTATTTTTGAATATAGTATGCGAGTAGATGGACTCTGGAAATTGATTGATCCATTGCAGGTTGGTAAGCATCAGATATTCATTAGGGGAAGTGATGGGTATGATTTCTTTCTAGAAGTCAATTATGAGATAACTGTTGTTGCCTAGTGATCTATTCAAATACTGATCAATATTACAAACACTTCAAAAGGATTCGCGACTCTGTTGGTGCCTCTTAGGTTGGAGCCGTCGAGCTCACCTTTTAAGTAATCGTTATGAATAAGTTGTATGAAATCAGTTAGAGAGCTAAAAAGAGAACTACCTCTTCTGTATAAAAGAGGAAAAATAGAGCTTAGGGATATTACTTATTTATTTGGTAAGGTTCGAGAAATACTCGAGAATAAAGGAGCATTAAAAGAAAAATATCCAGAATTAAACCTAGTTTGTAATTGGTGCGCTCATGCCAAGTTATCTGGGTCTAAAACAATATATAGAGCCTTGCTTGATGCAAGTAAATCGTTATCTGAGGCAACGAATGTTAGTGCTGGAAATAATCCAGGTGATATGACAAATGCTTTTGTTAAAGTGGCAGGAAATGTTTTAAATTTTCCTGCCGTAAGACAAGGACTAAAAGCTGTGCTTGAGCAGCATAGTATTGATTCGACAATTACGAATACTAAAAAATGGTGGGACGCATGCCTTTCACTCCTTCTGCACGAAATATCAGAAAAGCCTATAGAGTTTCCAGAGAAGGTCCTAGAAGGCTTAGATGTCAAAAGCAAAGCGTACAAATTCTATAAACAGGTATTAGAGCTTCCTAGTCGAGAAAATCATGACAAAGTAATAGGGCTAAAAATTATGCTTGAAGAAAACTCGCCATTGTTCGAAGGGAAAAACGGTTACGTTGCGTATTTTAAGACTCTATCTGGTGTAAATATTGTCGTCGATCTTCAAGGTAAAGAGTCTGAAGATGCATTTGTATCATAACAATTGCATTAAGTACCCTCCCTGCGATCGACGGACCTCGCTATCGCTCGGCCGCTTATGCAGGCGCTAAAGATTTATATGAGAAATATACTAATAATCATCATGCTTCTACCTTGCATTGTTTTCGCAGGTGTTGAAGCCCACTCTGATATTGAATCTGTTATAAAAGAACATCTCTATGACAGAGAAGGTTTTAAAGTAAAACACATTGTCCAAGGTACAGTTGTAGGTCATAAAGCTGAGCTTAATGTTGTACAGTGGACTTTAATGGGGGCGAGCTACTGGAGAAATTACATAACTGTTTTGGATTACAAGCAAGATAATATTGAAGTAGCCACTAAACAGATATATGGCCAAGTCGAGTCAATATTTATTGAAAATAATCTAATAATCGTTAAAGCAAAGGAAAAAGGCCCAAACGATGCTAATTGCTGTCCTTCTCTAGAAGTTACACGGGCTTATAAGTTAGATAAAAAAAACATTGTTGAGGTAAACAGTCCTGGTAACTAGCTTCAAGCGACCAAAAACTACGCGCTTTAGCAAAACAGTATATGCTTTCAGGAAAGTATGAATATTATTCCAAAAGATAAATATGATTTAGAGTCTGTATCTAATCTATATGGTATTCCTAATGAGGAGCTGGAGCCATATCTATCTGAATTGTTGGTTTGGGTTCAGAATTTGAACTGGCCAGTTGCGAAGATAATATCAAAAAAACTTTCTATGTGTGGCCTTGAGATAGTTGAGCCAATCAAAGAAATACTTAAATCAGATGATGCTATATGGAAATACTTTGTTATCTAAGAAATTATCGAGAATTTAAGTAAGGGAGTACGAGAAGAACTAATGGGTGAAATTATTCGAATAATTAATAATCCAAGTAAAGCAGAGGTCGAAGAAGAAGTTGACTTAGTTGCTTGAGATATTATGGTAATGTGTAGTCATGGCATATAACAAGTCTGTGAACTATCGGCCAATGTAAGGACGGGGCCGAAAAATTCGGGTCAGAGAGCAATGCTTTATAATATTAGCGAATATTGCTCTCTGACTCAGGTTTTCAAACTTGACCACATGCCCCATGATCGTCAGGCATTTGCATTACAGGCTGGATAAATAGTTGAAAAAAATACGCACTAAAGCGTCAAACAAAGTTGATACAAACCGAATTAAAATGTCCTCTTTTTGCGTAATGGATGGAGAAACTCTGGTCCTTAATATCCTCGGGACACCTGGCGCGAAAAGAGATGCCATAGGAAAGGCAAAGGGAAATCAGCTTAAGGTTAGTGTTACCGCAGCCCCTGTCGCGGGTAAAGCAACTGACCATATGGTTAGATTTCTATCCAGGGAGTTTGCTGTTGCAACAACCGATATAACGGTTGTGTTTGGACGCTTCAACATTAATAAGCAGTTGCGTATCAAGGCGCCCGGAAAGCTACCTCCTGTAGTTATGAAAGCTCTAAAGGCCTTGAATACTTAGCAGGGGATTTTCTGCAAAGGATATAGTGTCATTGAAGTGATGGCCGTGCATAAAAAATCCGGGTCAGAAAGCAATACTTTCTAATATTACCGAATATTGCTCTCTGCCCCAGGTTTTCTATGAGGAGACTCCAGTCATTGGGTCGGTGCCAACAGTATTGAATACACCACGCTTGATAATGGAGGCGAGTTCCTCGTTAAAGATTACTATGGCTAATAAGGTGTGTAAGACAGAGACAGCCATTAGTCAACGTCCTTTCCATTGCTTCATGAAAAAACCCTGTGTTAAGGCAGGTGCGCAGAAACATGTTCTTCGGCGGAGCGTCCCTCTCGACCGCCATTAATATCAGGTATTTTCTACCGCCTGTCTCATGGCCATAAATGATGTTTCAATAGCCCTTTCGGTTAACTTATCTGTAAGCACTAGATCATTACTAAATTTACTATGCGCATAAGGAACATTCATAGAACCTTCAACAACTACATTTGTATTCATGGCACTTAAAATAAGAAGCAAGGGGCTGTGTGACCTGACTCCTCCCAACCCACTTGTAGAAACGCTTGTGACTACGATTGGTTTTAGTATCAAGGCGTCGGAAGAAACTAACCAATCAAGAGTGTTTTTCAGTGCTCCTGGTACACCATGCGCATATTCAGGTGTACTCACGATTAATCCATCGGATGCACGCATCATAGAAATTAGGGAACATACCGGTTCTGGGATTTCATCGTCACGCAGCTCAGGATCAAAAATCGGTATCTGTTTGATCTGATCATAAATCGTTAATGAGCTATCATTTGGGCATCTATCGACCATAGCTTTGAGTAACGCCAGGTTATACGACTCACTTCGAACGCTTCCTGATATACCTAATAAATTCATACTACCGATTTTCCAACCTTTATATATTCTAATTAGCTAACAAAACAAACTGACTGCCTAACAGTAGTATTAAAAGGTAAAACACCTTTCAATACATATTGTCAGGTATATCTTTATATTTACTACCCTTTTCTTTTAACTTCTAATGCCTTGTATTTTAGGCATATTTCCACATCGTAACTCCACTGGTCACGAATAAAAAGGTATTTCACCTTTATGTTTACATTGCCCGGAGTTTCGAATTTCAGGAGCAAGAAAGCTTAAAAACTACCCCAGATAGTTGACATAGCCGTCCACTTCGAGCCTGGTTGAGTTGTAAATGTAAAAATTCGTACCGCTCAATTGGCGAGGAAGTAAACATGCCCAGCCAAATATACTCAAGGCAGCATAAAGTGATCAAAAAAATGAGTCGCTGGAAAGAAATCAACCTCAATTAAACAGGTCGCTACGCTCTAAACTCTGGTTGGATAAATGTAACGCTTTACTTTATTAGCTCACAATTTTTAACAGATAAGGTAGAAACACTATAGCTGCTACAATGATTGAGCCAACTGCACTTATTAGCACTGCACCAGCTGCAACGTCTTTGCTCTTTTTTACCATGGGATGAAATTCTGGTGAAGCTACATCACATAGTAATTCAAATGCTGTATTCAATGCTTCGGCAACCCATACCAGTACTATTGCAACGACTAACCAAACCCATTCAGCTGCGGTTAGTGAAAAATAAACCCCTGCGATTATGACTAATAGTGTGGCAGCTAAATGAATCCATGCATTGTGCTGTGTGACAAGCACAATTTTAATGCCATTGATTGCATGACTAACGCTTCTTATTCTTCCAGAAAATGAAAATTGAGTTTCTGTATTCATAAGTTAGTCATGCCGTTGATTATGTAGCTGTCCCATTTGTGAAGTTATGTTGCATGCACAACTATATGATATGCAGCTATAAATCCCTACATATTCTCATGGATTAGTTGTTTCATCAATCTGCTTGTATGGATGCTATATATCCTGTGGATTTGATCCGGTATTGCCTGTGTTTATCAGACATGATCCTTCTTAAGGATATGTCAGGCTAAATGTTCTCCTTGGTAAAAGCTCCTTATTATTGAAAGATTGAATCATAGGGTTTCCAGGTAAATGCGATAAAAAAGTGTATGTATGCCTTAAAATGGTGCATTATTTGGTGGCTTTAGCCCTCAAGTTTATGTGATAAGGATTATCGCGCAGACTGACTCCATAAAAAAATTGTAGAATATGTCACAAAAATTTAGTCAGCATAGCTTCCCCGGGACGTTTTATTATCAAGCGCTGAAAGTACTTACAAGTTTGTTATTGTTTCGTGTTAGCCATCTATTAAAAGGGGATAAAGAATATGTATGCAATGTACAATTCAATGATTTATTTCGTGTTTAATTGTTCTGCACTGGCCGTCATACTAAAGTGAGATTTGAGGTGATTTTTAGAATCATAAATCCATCGGATAACGATAGTTATGTATCAATCTCTGGTAATAGGGCGGAGTGAATTATTTTTCAATAAACCTTTCTTATCAGAGGGATATGTTAAGGGGTATTTGGGTTAAATGTTCTTTTTAAAATTTATGATAAAAGTCACATAATCCCTCCTCACTGCTATATTTGTCGGGTATTTTTATATAAAAGCATTGAAAACATAAATGCAAAGTATTTTATACCCAGCTCGGGTGCAAGAGTATTCCAGCTCTGGATGTTGACTTAAAGTGCATTTATATGTGCTTAAAAATAGTCAAAAACTTACAGGTAAATAATAGCGTTTGTTTCTGCTTTTATAAAAGGAGGCTGAGTGGAGTTTTGGGTTAACAGAGTGTGAATATTAAGTTGATTTTGGTCGTGATCTGGTTGGGAAATACAAAACCTCAGAATATAAATAGTTAATGGGTTTTGCAGAATTAACTGTAAAGGGAGTATGGGGCAGATTAGGAGATTTTAATTAAATAATTCCAGATTTCGATAAATTTTGCCCCGGTTATCTCTATTGAATCAAGCACCTTGAGTGTATAGAATCCGAACGCGGTTGCACCTGGCAACTTCTCGAATGAGCCTGAAAGAGCTCAGCACAAAACAGGGCCTAGAATCCTTAACGTGCTTTATAGCGCCCGGTTGGCGCTTACTACTATCCTGGCTAAAAAAGCGACCAGTATTATGGATGTAAGCAACAAGTCTCCACTGCGCTTGCATTCTTTAGAATTTAAAGAGTTAACAGGGGTTAAAATTAAGATGTTTCCTAATAGTTCGGCTTTGTGGCTAAGGCGTTCAGTTTTTGTCTTTGTACCAGTTTTACTCGGATTGCTGACAGCATCCCCCCAGGCTCAGGCATATAGTAGTTTTCTAAGTAAATGGGATGGCGCCTATGGCGGCTCTAGTTCTGAAGATAGCTTTACCGATAGATGTCAGCTCTGTCATGGGAGCAGCAGAAGCCAGCTAAATGGCTATGGCTGGGATTTTCGCCAGCGGCTTTCTCCTTCATTTGATAATGCCCTCCAAGCCCTCGCTGCAATTGAATCTCTCAACTCTGACAATGATCCGAATGGAGCAACTAATCTGGAAGAGATCAATGCTAACACCCAGCCGGGCTGGACCGACGGTGCTGTCAATATCATCAACGGTGATGCCGGTAATAAAGTGGCTCCACCTGCGCTAGCGACCGGCACATACGATCCTGTGGTAGCGAATCAGCCGCCTTTGGCTGATGCCGGTGGACCTTACAATGGCACACAGAATATGTCCGTTTCATTCGATGCTTCAGGCTCATCTGATGCTGATGGAACGATTACGACATATAGCTGGAACTTCGGTGATGGCAGCACTGGTAGTGGTGTTAGCACGACTCACAGCTATGCACAGACTGGTAGTTTTACATTGACCCTGAGCGTAACCGATGATGCGGGCGATACTGCGACTGATTCAACAACAGTGACTATCGGTGCAGGTAACCAGGCTCCGCAAGCAGCAACCAGCGGACCTTATACCTCTACTGTCGGCACGGAGGTGCAATTCGACGCAAGTGGTTCTACGGATGCGGATGGTTCAATAACCAGTTATAGCTGGAGTTTTGGTGACGGCTCGATGGGTAGCGGCGTAACGCCAAGCCATAGTTATTCCTCACAGGGTACCTATAACGTGACACTGTCTGTTACGGATGACGCTGGCGCTATGGACTCGGTGATGACCACTGCAACCATCAACTCTGCCACTCCAGCGAATCAGCCGCCTTTGGCTGATGCCGGTGGGCCTTACAATGGCACACAGAATATGTCTGTTTCATTCGATGGTTCAGGCTCATCTGATGCTGATGGAACGATTTCGACATATAGCTGGGACTTTGGTGATGGCAGCACTGGCAGTGGTGCTAGCACGACTCACAGCTATACGCAGACCGGCAGTTATACATTGATCCTGAGCGTAACCGATGATGCGGGTGATACTGCGACTGATTCAACAACAGTGACTATCGGCGCAGGCAACCAGCCTCCGCAAGCAGCAACCAGTGGACCTTATACTGCAACCGTCGGCACGGAAGTGCAATTCGACGCTAGCGGTTCTACGGATGCAGATGGTTCAATAACCAGTTATAGCTGGAGTTTTGGTGACGGCTCTATGGGGAGCGGTGTAACGCCAACCCATAGTTATTCCTCACAGGATACCTATAACGTGACACTGTCTGTTACAGACGACGCTGGCGCAATGGACTCGGTGATGACCACTGCAACCATCACTGACGCTCCTGTCAATCAGGCGCCGACAGCTAATGCTGGCGGTCCTTACTCCGCTAATGATGGTGAAGCAGTCATGTTTGATGGCAGCGGCTCTTCGGATTCGGATGGTTCTATTGCCAGCTATGCCTGGAACTTTGGAGATATGACCACTGGAACGACTGTGAACCCCTCGCATACCTATGCAGCGGCGGGTAGCTATAACGTCACCTTGACGGTTACCGATGACAAGGGTTTGACAGGCACAGAAATGACCACGGCCACGATAGGTAATTCAAACCAACAGGCACCGGTCGCGCATGCGAATGGACCTTATTCAGGTTCGGCAGGTGCATCAGTCCAGTTTAGTGGCAGCGGCAGCGAAGATTCCGACGGCACTATTGAGAGTTATGAGTGGGACTTTGGTGATGGAAATAAAATCACAGGCAGCCTTTCGAGCAGTAGTATTCCGCAAGTGACGGTGAACGGCGCTGATTTCCTGGACCATACCACTGGCCTGGCTGAGGGTATTGGGTGGAAGATCTGGAGTGAGGGCAATATCGAGAACAGCTTTGAGCTGGCTGATAACACACTGTTCAAGATCCGCATGCGGGGTGACCCGGCACAAGGCGTCTGGCCGAACATGGAGCTAGCCATTGATAATGTGGTGGTCGCCACCGAAACGGTCGACTCCAGTACCTACACGGATTACGAGTTCAATGTTAGCGGACATGCCGGTGTACATCCGGTACAGATCCGCTTTACCAATGATTTTTTCTCTAATGGTGAAGACCGCAACCTGTATGTGGAGTCAGCGACAGTATCCGACGCTGACTCAAGTATTAGTGCCTCCCATGTCTATAGCCAGAGTGGAAGTTACACGGTTGTTCTTAAGGTGACAGACAATGATGGTCTGATGGATACGGAAAGCACTACCGCAACTATTGGAGTGGGTAACCAGGCTCCAGTGGCAGATGCTCATGGTCCTTACAGCGGTAAGGTGGGTGACACCATCAACTTCAATGGTGGTGGATCTCGAGACAATGATGGCTCCATCGTTAGCTATATCTGGGATTTTGCAGATGGTACGGGTTATACCGGCACTGATCCGAACCCTACTCATAGCTATACATCTGTGGGAACCTATAACGTCACTCTGACGGTATCTGACAACATGGGAGCAATGGATGCGGATGGAACTACTGTGACAATTACTTCAGAGAGAGCAGACGCCGGGGGTTCAGGCGATAATAGTGGAGGAGGTTCATCTGGAGCTCTGGGTCTGGGTTTTCTTTTGGTACTGACGCTCGTTCTTTCTCTATCTGCCTGTGGTGGTGGAGGCGGCGGCGATGGTGGCTCTAACACGACGGCAACACCAGCGCCTACAGGAGATGTTTCAAGAGCAGTAGCTCTAGATGCCTCCAGCAGCACTAATTCGGTGACACTAAGCTGGTCTCTGACTAGCATTACTCCTAGCTCGCAGGAGATATTTCGTGACAATGACCCTGACCCGACTGGTCGCAGCAGTATCGGTTTTGCGAGTGGTAGTAACCAGTTTGTCGACCAAAATGTGGTAAATGGCGAGACCTATTATTACTGGGTTAAGGCCACGGATGCTGACTCAGGTGTCACCTATTCTCGGGTAGTACAGGTCAGTGTTGGGAGCGACTCTGCGGGTACTACTGACGGTACTGGAACAGATACTGGAACAGGAACCGATACTGGAACAGGAACCGATACTGGAACAGGAACCGATACCGGAACAGGAACTGATGGCAATGGTTCAAGCTCAGGTGGTAGTGGTGCTTGTACGGATGGAGATCTGTTCTGTGAGAACTTTGAGTCTGTGACGGGTACAAGTGCCACGAGCAGTGACTGGTCGATAGAAAGCAATCAGGCGACAGCGAGCATTGATAATGTCCATGCATACGGTAATAAGGCATTGCACCTGAAGACGACTGATAACGGTATGGCCTTTCTGGTGCCGAACACATTCGCACCATCTGGTAACAGTTTCTATGGACGTATGCGTTTGTGGGTGGACGCCTTCC
>JBNKPX010000081.1:0-15916 GCA_050295575.1 Gammaproteobacteria bacterium
CCGGTTTCGAATGGCGTGAGCCTGGCTGTTCCATGTGCCTGGCAATGAATGCAGATCGACTGGAACCGGGTGAACGTTGTGCCTCGACTTCCAATCGTAACTTTGAAGGTCGTCAGGGGCAGGGTGGTCGTACCCATCTGGTGTCCCCGGCGATGGCTGCGGCTGCCGCAGTATTCGGTCACTTCACCGATGTGCGGGAGCTAAATTAATCTATTAAGTATAGAGGTGCTAAATGAAAAAAATTGCAATTGTATGTGTGCTAGGCCTGATGTTTTCACTAGTTGGCTGTGAAACCATGAAAGGCATTGGTCAGGATGTTCAAAAAGCAGGCAAGGCGCTGGAAAAAAAGGCCAGCGAATAATTTCTATATGCCGTTCCAACGAGCGCGGAGATAAAAGTGGAAAAGTTTGAAAAATTTACCGGGATTGTGGCACCTATAGATCGACCCAATGTCGATACCGATGCCATCATCCCCAAGCAATATTTGAAGTCGATAAAACGTACCGGTTTTGGTCCAAACCTGTTTGATGACTGGCGCTATCTGGATCCGGGTACACCGGGTATGGATTATCGGGAGCGTCGTGTCAATCCTGATTTTGTGCTGAATAAGACGCCTTATAAGTATGCTCAGATATTGCTGGCCAGAGAAAATTTCGGCTGTGGATCTTCGCGCGAACATGCGGTATGGGCGTTAACTGATTTTGGTTTTAAGGTCGTTATTGCGCCAAGCTTTGCCGACATCTTTTTCAATAACAGTTTTAAAAGTGGCCTGCTTCCTATCGTGTTAAGTCCTGCGATTGTGGATCAGCTGTTTAATGAGCTAAATGAAAAAGAAGACTACCAGTTATCGGTTGACCTTGAACAGCAAGTGGTGAGTAATTCTGCTGGTGTGAAGATATCCTTTGAGGTCGATGAATTTCGTAAGTTTTGTTTATTGAATGGGCTTGATGACATTGGTTTGACCTTACAAAATGCGGATGCGATAAAAGCTTTTGAAGAAAAGTATTATCAGCAATCGCCCTGGCTGAAGTAATTGCGGGAATTAGCATGACAGCAAAGATAGCAATTTTACCCGGTGATGGTATCGGGCCTGAAATCGTCAATGAAGCAGTAAAGGTGCTCGAGTGCCTGAAGCAGAATTATGGCCTGTCGGTTGAGATGGAAAGTGCTGCAGTTGGTGGCGCAGGTTACGATGAGTCAGGCTCACCTTTGCCTGACAGTACATTAGCACTTTGTAAAGCATCTGATGCCATTTTGCTGGGTGCAGTGGGTGGGCCTCAGTATGAATCTCTGGAAAGAGATCTACGTCCAGAAAAGGGGTTGTTGAGCCTGCGCTCGGAACTGGGTCTGTTTTCTAATTTGCGCCCAGCAATCCTTTACCCTCAACTGGCGAGCGCCTCCAGTCTTAAGTCCGAAATTGTTTCAGGACTGGATATTATGATCGTACGCGAATTAACCGGCGGTATATATTTCGGCCGGCCACGAGGCATTCGCACACTGGATAATGGTGAGCGCGAAGGCTATAACACACTGGTTTATGCCGAGCATGAAATTGAACGCATCGCACGTTCGGCTTTTGATGTAGCGATGAAGCGTAACAAAAAGGTGTGTTCTGTCGATAAGGCCAATGTGCTTGAGGTGTCAGAGCTTTGGCGTGAAGTCATGCTGCGGGTGGTGAAAGACTATCCAGAGATTGAGTTATCGCATATGTATGTTGATAATGCTTCCATGCAACTGGTGAAATGGCCCAGACAGTTTGATGTGATGGTCACTGGTAATATGTTCGGCGATATTCTTTCCGATACTGCCGCTATGTTAACCGGCTCTATTGGTATGCTGCCATCAGCTTCTCTGGATAAGGATGGTAAGGGTATGTATGAGCCCATTCATGGATCGGCTCCGGATATTGCTGGAACCAATACCGCGAATCCTTTAGCAACCATTTTATCTGTTGCTATGATGTTACGTTATAGCCTGAATAATCCTGAGCTTGCCGATCATGTCGACCAGGCCGTGGGTGTTGTACTGGATAAAGGTATCCGTACGCAGGATATTGCAGATGGTGGATCTTATGTCAGCACCAGTGAAATGGGTGATGCTGTCGTCAATGCTTTACAGAAATAAGGGCAAATAAAATGAATAGAGTGGGTTTTATCGGTTGGCGCGGAATGGTGGGTTCCGTTTTAATGCAACGTATGCGGGAAGAAAATGATTTTGCGAGCATTGCAGAACCTGTCTTCTTTACGACTTCACAGGTGGGCCAGGCTGGTCCTGATATTGGAAAGGCAATACCGCCCTTAATGGATGCTAATGACCTTGAGTCGCTGAAATCAATGGATGCCATCGTCACCTGTCAGGGTGGGGATTACACCAGGCAGGTTTATGATGACCTACGTGCCAGTGGCTGGCAGGGTTACTGGATTGATGCTGCTTCAGCGCTTCGAATGAAAGACCACACCGTGATCGTGCTGGATCCGGTCAATCGGGATGTCATTGATGCAGCACTGGATGCGGGCAAGAAAGATTTTATCGGTGGTAACTGTACTGTCAGTCTGATGATGTTGGCTTTAGGCGGCTTATTGCAAAATGATCAGGTCGAATGGATTAGTGCGATGACTTATCAGGCTGCATCCGGTGCGGGAGCGCGCAATATGCGTGAGCTGATTAGCCAGATGGGCAGTATTGAAAATTCAGTACACGATTTGCTGCTGGACCCTTCTTCTGCAATCCTTGATATCGATCGTCAGGTTGCCGAGCACATTCGCTCTGCAGAGTATCCGACAGACCAGTTTGGTGTGCCATTAGCGGGTAGTTTAATCCCCTGGATTGATGTGCAACTGGAAAATGGTCAGAGCAAGGAGGAGTGGAAAGGCGGTGTAGAAACCAATAAAATTCTGGGGCGCTCGGATAATTTGATCCCTATTGATGGATTATGTGTGAGAATAGGGGCTATGCGTTGCCACTCTCAGGCATTAACGATCAAGTTAAAGCAAAATCTGCCGATGGATGAGATTCACGATATGCTGGCAAAAGCTAACGATTGGGTTAAAGTGCTGCCCAATGATCGAGATATCAGTATGCAGCAACTATCTCCCGCTGTAGTAACCGGTTCTCTGGATATTCCAGTAGGACGATTACGCAAAATGGCAATGGGTGATGAGTATCTGTCTGCTTTTACGGTTGGTGATCAATTATTATGGGGCGCGGCAGAACCGTTACGAAGAATGTTAAATATTTTACTAAACAGATGATACAACCACTTATTGCAATAACTCATGCCAGCTCGCTGCTGGCAGAGGCTTTAATTCAGCAAATGGCAGAATCCGGCATCAAGTCGGATTCTGTCGTTTTACTCGATACTAATGAAGAGACCGGCAGTCGGTTGGCCTACGGGGATACCTATCTAACCGTGGGTAATCAATATGAATATGATTACGAAGACTTAACAGCGGTTTTACTGCTTGAGGCGGATGCAGAGCTTGAAAGTCTGTTACAGCATTGCGATAGCTATGTCATTAGTCACCAACTGGATCAGAATCAGGCTGGACTATTTCTTCCCGGTTATGATCTCCCTCCGAAGCCTGCAATGATCAAATTGCCCAGTCCGGAAGTCGCCACTTTGATGATGGTCGTTAAACCTCTGATGCAGACGACTGCAATTAAATCGTTGCAGACAGTGAATATCCTGTCCGCAGCCCTGTTCGGAAAACCCGCTATTGAACAGCTTGCTAAGCAAACGATAAACCTGTTGAACAGTAGGGATGCAGAAAATAGTTTGTTTCCTTTGCAACTTGCTTTTAATATGCTGCCGGCTGTATCAAATACTGAGCTGGAATATCAGTTAGCCACAGCAATGGGTGGTGATACTCAGTGTTCGATCAATAATATTCTGGTACCAGCTATGCATGGAATGGCATTATCTGTGTCAGTAGAGCTGGGTGAAGAGATAACCTCCGAAGAGGTAGATGCAAGATTTAGCGCTATAGAGGGTGTGGTATTGACTGATCAACCGGTTAGTCCTTTGACGCACTGTCAAAATGGTACAGATATCGTAATTTTCGATCTGCATCAACCACAAAAAGATGCTAAAAGACTACATTTCTGGATAATTGCCGATTCAATTAGAAATGGATTGGTGCAGAATTACCAGAATATATTGGAAGTTTTGCTAAAATCTTTTTTATAATCTATAGTTACAACTACTTGTGAAAGTGTTTTCTTTAAAGTAAATTCTCTGACTTAATAGACAGATTGCTGTTCATACAGGGCTTTTTTTATATAAATTCGTTAGGGAGTTTGGGAGACTAAACGTGCGTAAATCGGGAATAATATTATCACTTTGGACAGCGTTACTGTGTTTTCCACTCAGTAGCTTTGCCCTGGGCCTAGGTGAAATCGAAGTTAGTTCGTATTTAAATCAGCCACTTAAGGCTGATATAGAGGTAGTTGCTGCGCGACCGGGAGAGATCGATGATCTACTGGTTAGCCTGGCTAGTCGTGATGCTTTTCGTAAAGCAGGTCTTGAGCGTTCATCCGACTTATCCAAGCTACGCTTTAAAATCGAAAAATCTGAAGATGGTCAGAGTGCAAAAATTCTGATCACAACAAAATCAGCGATCAAAGAGCCTTTTCTAAACTTCCTGGTCGAAGCGGACTGGGCAAAAGGACGTTTACTTAGAGAGTATACGGTCCTTTTAGATCCTCCATACTTTGCACAGCAGGCTCAACAGGCTGCTCCCAGTCTTAGTAATGAGCCTGTTGCTCAATCTCAACCGGCCCCATCAGCTCAGCCTGAGTCTCAGCAGATGGATAGTATGGCCGTGGAAGCTGAAACCGAGGCTCAGCCTCAGCCTATTGCTTTAACCGAACAAACAGCCCAGCCAATGGCTGAGCAAGAACCTGCTTCCGATTACACGCCTCAATCAACCTATACCGAAACTGCTCCTGTCGAAGAAAATGAGATCGTAGTGACGCGCGGAGATACGCTGTGGGGCATTGCTTCGCGCCTGAAGGATGACGATCACAGCATGGCTCAGGTTATGCTGGCGATTCAGGCTGCGAATCCTGATGCTTTTGGCCGGGACAATATAAATAATTTAAAAGTGGGTGCTGTTATACGTACCCCTAATAGCGCAATGTTTGATGACTTGAGCAAGCAACAGGCTTACGCGCAGGTGCTTGAGCAAAATGGATTGTGGGATGATTACGTTGCCAGAAAAACAGGCACGGCTACGGCAGGTAGTCCAATGGCTGACACTACAGCCTCATCTGAGCCAACCGAAACTGAGTCTGGACAATTAAGCTTGCTTGCTCCCGGTAGTGAAGATTCTACCACTGCCAGTATGACATCAGATGACTCTGCTGACGCGAATCAGTTGCGTAAACAACTGGCGCTGGCTGAAGAAGAGCTGGAAGCATCACGTCTGGAAAATCAGGATTTACAATCTCGAGTATCCGATCTGGAAAACCAGCTAAAGAAGGTTGAAGAACTGCAAAAGATAGTGCAGATCACTGATAATGGTTTGGCCCAGTTACAGCAGCAGGCTGGTGAACAGGAAACTACCGAGGTAGCGGAAACGGTTACTGAAGAAAGCAGTGACATAATAGAAGAGCAGCCTAGTGATGTAATGATTGATGCAGCTGAAAAAATTGCTGCAGAAGAAGCTGCGCAACCGCTTGACACAACTGAACAGTCTGGCGATATGATGGTAGAGGATACTGCCCAAGAAGACGTTACTGATTCTATGGCCCCATCTACTGACACCATGTCGGCTGAAGCAGAAACCGTGCTGCCTACGCTTCCAGAGCAGGATATGCAGCAGGCGGATGGCATGATGGCTGATGAAGAAAGTGCCACCCAAACTGAGTCCGTTCCCGCGCCAGCCCCTGTCATAGTGACCGAAGCTCAGGACGGTATTCTGGATACGATTCCACCAGTAGATAGTCTTTTGGGTGACCCCATCGTATTGGGTGGCATTGCTGTTATTGTGTTATTGCTATTAGGTCTGGTATTTGTGCGTCGCCGCAAACCTTCAGAAGCAGATCAGGGCATAATTGTTGAGGAGCCCGAAGAGTCTCTGATTGATGAGGACGCCACACCGATTCATGTGCCTACAAGCGATGAAGTTGAAGGGACTCAAGCGACTGCAGAAGATGAAGGGGTGGTTGAAACAGCATCTATGCTGATAGAACCTGAAGAAGATGAAGATGAGTTCGCCAGGACAGCGGTTATTTCAGAAGTAGAAGCGCCGCAAACAGAAGAGTCAGCAGCTATAGAGCCAGATCAGGATGATGTGCTGAATGAAGTGGACGTATACCTCGCTTATGGTCTTTATGACAATGCCGAAGATTTGCTAAAAGAAAACCTGGAAAACACTCCTGATCGTGCAGATTATCGTGCCAAATTACTGGATACCTTCTTTGCAACCAGAAATAAGGATCAGTTCATTAAGGAAGCTCAAGCCCTCAAATCGCTAGGTGGGGCAGCTGATCGTTACTGGAATCGTGTTCAGATTATGGGTTATGAGCTGGCCCCTGAAAATGATTTATTTGCTGGCGCGCAGGACAGTGATATATCTGTTGCTGACCTTGAATTTGCAAAACCAGAAACAGCAGATTTTGATATTGGTGCAGATGACGAAATCACCGATTATTCAAATACGGATTTTGATTTAAGTGTTGATACGCAAAATTTTGAGTCAGTAGATCCTACCGTTGTAAAACCCAAGGTTGATGAAGTAGTCGAAACTCAGGTTATGGATTCTGTTTTAGATGACTTCTCTGAAACGAAGGTTGACAACGAGCTGGACCTGCCTGAGCTGGAAGCTGAAGACGAAGAGTTGCCGGATGAGATTGGTGATTTTGATCTTGACCTGGGTGACGATGAATCACCGGCATCTGAAGCCGAAGACCTGGATCTGCTCAGTGAAGAAATTGAAGATATCGAGGAAGACGATGACGCATTAAGCTTTGACTTACCTGATGACCTTGACCTGTCTACAGGCGTTGAGGATATGGCTGCTGATGACGATCTAATCGCGATGGACGATACAGTTGAAACGCCTGATCTGGGTAAGCCACCAGAGATGACAGATGATGATATCGTGCTGGAACTGGACTCTGAGGATGAGGTTGAGTTAGAAGAGGTCGAGGTTGAACTGGATGAAGATTCAGAAGAAGCGGCTGCACAGGGTGAATTTAATAGCACAGATGAGATTAATTTAGCAGACATAGTTCTGGATGAGCCTGAAGATACCTCTCAAACTGTGGTTATGGATACAGGCGATCTGAAAACTGTGGATGAAGAATCAGATTTAGAGCTGGATGTAAATGAAGAAGTAGGTGTAAATCTGGATACGGAAGAGACTCAAGCTACTGACTCGGCGCTTGATTTTGATATGTCAGATATCGATTCTGCAGAACTTCAGACGGGTGCATTTTCACCATCTGAGGTTGAGGATTTCACGCCTGAAGATGACGATGATGTTACTGAATTCAGGCCTGCTGACATGACGGGTGAGTTTGAGGTTCCTGCTGAGTCTGATGTTCATGAAGAGGTAGACCCTGACGCTGGAATAGAAAAGACGGGTACCTTTGCTCCGGGTGATTTTTCTGATGAAGAGCTGGAAGATGACATGGGTGATATCGAAGACTTGATGTTACCTGATGATGTTGATGAAGTGGGTACCAAGCTCGATTTGGCCAAAGCGTTTATTGATATGGGGGATGCTGAAGGCGCTAGAAGTAGCCTGGAAGAAGTGCTTTCCGAAGGTACTCAAGAACAGAAAGCTGAAGCGACCGGGCTATTGGCACAGATTAAGTAATACTCGATCAAGTTAGCAAAGTGAAGCCTGTTATTTTTAATAACAGGCTTTTTTTATTGGCATTAAAAATCCGTGGCAAGATCACACTACGAACCTTCTATGTTTAGAGTAGCACTTGGAATAGAGTACGATGGTTCTGCTTACTGTGGTTGGCAGAAGCAGACACATAGCCCTTCAGTTCAGCAACATGTTGAGTCTGCTGTTTCTTTTGTGGCAAACCATGATATTGAACTGGTGTGCGCTGGCCGCACCGATACTGGAGTACATGCCTGTCAGCAGGTGGTACATTTTGATACCAGCTCTGAGCGGTCTGCGCGAGCCTGGATGTTAGGCGCTAATTGCCGACTCCCGAAAGATATCCGTATCCTGTGGATGCAGCTAATGCCATCAGACTTCCATGCTCGTTTCAGTGCTGTTGCTCGTAGCTATCGCTATATCATTCTCAACTCTGAAATACCTAGCGCATTATTTAATAATAAAGTCTGCTGGCAGCATCAGCCGCTGGATAGTGATAAAATGCAGCTCGCGGCCCAGCAACTGGTGGGGGAATTTGATTTTACATCGTTTCGTGCAACTGGTTGTCAGGCTAAATCACCTGTTCGAGACATTAAGTCTATTCAGATAAGCAGGCATGGTGATTTAATTTTTCTCGATATCAAGGCCAATGCTTTTTTACATCATATGGTAAGAAACATCAGTGGGAGTTTGATTGCTATTGGTCGTGGTGAATACCCAGTTGAATGGCTAGAAGAAGTATTACAGGCTCGTGATCGAAGGCAGGCAGCCATGACTGCAGTCGCAGCAGGGCTGTACTTTTTACGTCCTTACTATCCTGAGCAATTCGAATTGCCCAGCAGTGTTCGCAAGCCTGCTCTTTTTTAATTTGAAACAGATATTTTTATGTCAACTGACAGTTCTTACTATCGCACCCGAGTAAAAATTTGCGGGTTGAAGTCTTTCGAGGAGGCAAAGCTAGCGGCCGATTGTGGAGCAGATTCAATCGGGCTGGTGTTTCATGCCCCAAGCCCCCGTTATATTGAGCTGGAAAGCGCCATCGCTATCCGACGTCAATTACCGGCATTTGTTACGCTAACTGCACTTTTTCTAAACGAAACCGAGCAGTGGGTAAGCCAGGTGGTGGAGGAGCTAAAGCCTGACTGCCTGCAGTTTCATGGTACTGAGTCCGCGGAATTTTGTCAGCGTTGGAGTATGCCTTACATCAAGGCAATACCTATGGCCAGTGTGGATCATCCAGCTCAATATGCCTCCGACTACCGATATGCACAGGGATTTCTGATGGACAGTAATGCCGCTGGACGGCTGGGGGGGTCAGGTGATACATTTGACTGGTCGAAGATCCCTTCTAATTTCCACTATCCGCTCATTCTTGCGGGTGGTCTTACACCACTGAATGTGGCAGATGCTGTTGCTCAGGTAAAGCCCTGGGCAGTTGATGTCAGTAGTGGTGTGGAAAAATCCAGAGGGGTTAAGGATACATTATTAATACAGCAATTTTGTAAAGAGGTTCATCGTGTCGACTGCCGAAGTTGAAACTGTAACAGACTATAATCAGTACCCTGACGAACGTGGCCATTTTGGTCGTTTCGGCGGCTTATTTGTGGCTGAAACCTTAATGGGGCCGTTGCAGGAGTTGCGCGAAGCCTACGAGCATTACGCCAAAGATCCTGATTTTCAGAAAGAATTTGATAAAGATCTTCAGCATTACGTAGGTAGACCTAGTCCAGTTTATTACGCTGAACGGCTTTCAAAGAAAATCGGTGGGGCGCAAATCTGGCTTAAACGTGAGGACTTGAATCACACTGGTGCACATAAAATCAACAATACCATCGGCCAGGCATTGCTTGCGAAACGCATGGGCAAGAAAAGAATTATCGCCGAAACCGGTGCCGGTCAGCATGGTGTGGCATCGGCTACTGTCGCGGCCAGACTGGGTCTGGAATGTGTTGTGTATATGGGTGCAGAGGATATCAAGCGTCAGGCACCTAATGTTTATAGAATGAAATTACTCGGTGCCAAAGTCGTGCCTGTTACTTCAGGTTCGGCAACCCTGAAAGATGCACTCAATGAAGCTATGCGCGATTGGGTAACCAATATCGATGATACCTTTTATATCATCGGTACCGTGGCGGGTCCTCACCCATATCCAGCCATGGTGAGAGATTTTCAAACCATTATCGGGCGTGAAGCACGCGAGCAGATGATGCAGGCAGCAGGAAGACTGCCCAATGCACTGGTTGCCTGTGTAGGTGGTGGTTCCAATGCCATAGGGTTATTTCATGAGTTTCTGAATGAGCGTGAAATCGAAATCTATGGCGTAGAAGGTGGTGGTGATGGTGTCGGATCAGGGCATCATGCAGCCCCTTTAACCGCAGGTGTCCCTGGAATATTACATGGTAACCGAACCTATCTGATGACCGATACCGATGGTCAGATAACGGAAACCCATTGCATTTCCGCTGGCCTGGATTATCCAGGAGTAGGCCCTGAACATGCCTGGTTGAAAGAAACCCATCGAGCAACCTATACCACGGTAACCGATAAAGAAGCATTAGCCGCATTTCATGAATTAACCCAGGTTGAAGGTATTATTCCTGCGCTGGAATCTTCGCATGCAGTGGCCTATGCCTGTAAACTGGCGGCAGAAAAATCACCTGATCAGATTATTCTGGTTAATCTGTCAGGTCGTGGCGACAAGGATATAAATACCATCGCAGAGCTGGAAGGGATAAAACTATGAGCCGTATCAGCCAGAAATTTTCCGATTTAGGTCAGCAGAAAGCCTTAATTCCCTTTATTACTGCCGGAGATCCTCAACCCGATTTCACCGTGCCTTTGATGCATCAACTGGTGGCTTCGGGAGCCAGTATTATTGAACTGGGCGTACCATTCTCTGACCCCATGGCGGATGGTCCTGTCATTCAGGCGGCGGATGAAAGGGCTTTGGTTCATCATGTGAGCCTTAGAGATGTGCTGGGCATGGTGGAGCAGTTTAGAGAGACAGATAATGTCACCCCGGTGGTTTTGATGGGCTATCTGAATCCTATAGAGATTATGGGCTATCAACTGTTTGCCGAGCAGGCTTCTGCTGCTGGTGTGGATGGTGTGCTAGTGGTAGATATGCCGCCGGAAGAGGGTGAAGAATTTACCGCTTTGATGCAACAGTACGGTATCAATACAATATTCCTGATTTCTCCCAATACAGATGCAAAACGTATTGAAAAAATTAATAAACTCGCCTCTGGGTATCTATATTATGTCTCACTGAAAGGTGTGACTGGCGCAAATACTCTGGATGTTGATTCAGTGGCCGAAAAGCTACAACAAATTCGATCTATTTCTGACCTGCCGCTTGGTGTAGGCTTCGGTATTAAGGATGGGAAAACCGCACAGGCTGTGGCAAAGGTAGCCGATGCTGTCGTTGTGGGCTCAGCTCTGGTCAACAGAATTGCTGAGAACCAGAATGACCAGGATAAAATGAACCAGAAGTCGGCAGAACTCATGCATGAAATGCGTAGCATGATGGATGAGGCAACACTAATTCACAGGTAATAATATGAGCTGGTTTGACAAGATACTACCCTCCATCCGTACCAGTGGGGGTAATGATAAAAAGAATGTGCCCGAAGGCCTGTGGGCCAAATGTAACTCCTGTGATGCGATCATCTATCGCGCAGAGCTGGAACGCAATAAAGACGTTTGTACCAAATGTGATCATCACATGCGTCAACCTGCAAGACGCAGGCTGGAGCAATTTCTGGATGAGGAAGGCCGCATTGAAATCGCGCCTAATCTGGAAGCTGAAGATATTCTCAAATTCAAAGATGATAAAAAGTACCGTGATCGTTTAAATGCGGCACAGAAAGCCACTGGCGAAAAGGATGCGCTGATTGTCATGAAAGGCTCGGTGAAAGGGGTTAACCTTGTTGCTGCAGCGTTTGAATTTAGCTTTATGGGTGGTTCCATGGGCTCCGTAGTTGGTGAGAAATTTGTACGTGCCGCTAATACCTGTCTGGAGCACAATATTCCTCTGGTGTGTTTCACTGCCAGTGGTGGTGCACGTATGCAGGAAGCGCTAATTTCTCTGTTTCAAATGGCAAAAACCTCTGCGGTATTAACCCGTTTATCACGCCGGGGAATTCCTTTTATTTCGGTACTCACAGACCCCACCATGGGGGGAGTGTCGGCAAGCTTTGCTATGCTTGGTGATATTCATATTGCTGAGCCTAATGCGTTGATTGGATTTGCCGGACCGCGAGTTATAGAACAGACAGTGCGTGAGCAATTACCCGAAGGATTTCAGCGTAGTGAGTTTTTACTCGAACACGGGGCTATCGATATGATTGTCGATCGCCGTGAGTTACGCGATAAGATCAGCTCTATCTGTGCCATGCTGACAGCTCAACCATCACCCTGATACTGATATGCAATGGTTTAGCCTGGTAATTATTACGTTAGTTTGTTTGCTGTGTATTGTGATGGCACATCGCATGGCAAGCAAGAAGGGGCTAAATCCCGTTTTCTGGGGCGTGCTGGGCGGTGTTTTTGGTCCTTTTGTATTTCCTGTCCTCATCTCGCTACCATCTAAGAAAACAGCTGCCGATCCTCATTAAACTTTTCGGATAAAACCGATACCTGTTAATTTTCCCTATGGTTGAATATGCGATTTGATAATTTGGATGCCTGGCTAGACTGGCAACAACAGCTTAATCCTAAATCTATCTCTCTGGGGCTGGATCGAGTGTCCAGAGTGTTTCAGCGTCTGCAGTTGAATGGCATTAAGCGAGTGATTACCGTAGCGGGCACCAATGGCAAGGGCTCAACGGTTGCATACTATGAAAGCTGGTTAAAAAATGCAGGTTTCAGTGTGGTTAGTTATACCTCTCCCCATCTGCTGCATTACAACGAGCGTATCAAGATTAATCTGCTACCCGCTTCGGATCAACAGCTGTGTGAAGCCTTTGATCGTATTGATCAGGTACGTGAAGATATTCAGCTCACCTATTTTGAATTTGGTACCCTGGCAGCCTTAGTGTTGATGAGTGACAATGCCCCTGATTTCTCAATTCTGGAGGTTGGGCTGGGTGGTCGACTGGATGCAGTCAATATCATCGATGCTGATCTGGCGCATCTGACACCCATAGGATTGGACCATCATGACTGGTTAGGTAATGACCGAGAAACTATTGGTGCCGAAAAAGCGGGGATTTTACGCAAGGGATGCCTTGCCGTATGTAGCGACAGTCATCCGCCAGACAGTGTTTTGGGTCAACTGGATACGCTTGAATGCAATTATTCTCTGGCGGGTCGCGATTATCAGTATCAGTGGATCGATGATCAAAGCATACACTGGCAAGGGCGAGAAAATGAGCTGCAACTAATCCCTCCCTTAACTGGAGGGCATCAGGCGCAAAATATCAGTGGCGTGCTGGCAGGGCTGGAATTACTGGGTTGTTTAGAAGGGCTTGAAAATGATCGTATTACGGCTAATTTCTCAGGGGTCAGCTGTACGGGGCGATTACAAACACTGGATTACCCTGACTGTGCCGGACGACTGGTTGTTGATGTGGGGCATAACCAGCAAGCGGCGCAGGTTATCGCCAGTTTTTTAAAAACATTGAAACCACAGCATAAAGTAACAGTCTTACTCGGCATGCTGGAAGATAAAGACAGTGTCGCTTATGTTGCAGAGCTTTCGGCGTTTGTCGATGAATGGTGGCTGGTGAGCTTATCGGGTGAGCGGGGTTTGACTGCCGAGCAGTTATTCCAACGCCTGTCGCCGCTGAAACTTAACCATGTACAGCTATTCGAATCAGTCAATGCCGCTTTATCAGATGCCATGCCTTCGGTGGGTAATCAGGATATACTACTGGTAACCGGTTCCTTCCTGACTGTGGAAGCCGCATTGAAATATTCCGAACAAATTTCTGAGTAATAATGGATCAACAACTTAAACAGCGACTGGTCGGTATAAGCGTTATTTTTGCGCTCGCTGTCATTTTCTTACCGATGATTCTGGATGGTTCCGGCCAGCATCTTGAAAAGCTGGACGTCAAAATTCCCGTTCCACCCAGAGTGGAGTCTCGTGCCGATGTCAAGCAGCAGGTGATCGAGTTGAAGCGCGAGGTTGATGCGCTGCCCACGATGACTTCAGTGATTGTTGATGAAGTGAGTGATGCTCAGGTAAAGCCGGAAGCAACAGTAAAGCCTGAGGCTGCAGTAAAACCTGAAACTGCCGCTACTGCAGTTCAGGAAGAGAAGGTCACAAAGCAGCCAGCAGCAAAGCCAGCCACTCAAACAGCCGCATCAGCTACTCCGCAAGTAGTTAAGAAGGTAGAGCCTAAGCCTGCTAAAGTTGCCGAAAAGGTCCTGGCTGGAGGCGAGCAGTGGGTGATTCAGGTGGGTAGCTTTAAGGATAAGGGTAAGGCCTATAAACAGCGTGATATGTTACGTAAATCTCGCCTGTCAGCTGTATTTATCGAAAAATTCTCGCAGAGTGGTTCGCTCCGCTATCGAGTTCGTATGGGGCCGTTTTTAACGCGAGATAAGGCAAAGGTCGTGAAAAATAAGGTGCTTGCCAAATACAGTATCAAGGGCTGGTTGATGAAGTATGAAAAATGAGTGTCTTTATAGGAAATTAACCCTGCGATTGGGTGTTTTATAGGGACGTTGGCAAAGCGGGCATGTTAAAATCCCGCTTTTTCAAGATACAGAGGCAATAATGGGCTGGTTTGATATCGCAATCCTGGTAGTTATTCTGATCTCCTGCCTGATCAGTCTGGTGCGAGGCTTTGTTAAGGAGTCAATATCCCTGGCAACCTGGCTGGTTGCGGGTTTTATTGCTCTCAGGTACCACCCCGCCATGTCTGAGCTGCTAGCACCATACATTGAGTCACCCACTATTGGACTGGCAGTGGCATTTGCAGTGTTATTTATTTTAACGCTGATCGTAGGTGCGATTATTAACTATATGGTTAGCCAACTGGTTTCCAAAACTGGCTTAAGTGGTACCGACAAGATGTTGGGGATGATCTTTGGCGCTGCGCGAGGCGTATTAATCGTGGCGATGATTGTGTTGTTTGCCGGGTTAACTCCGATCCCTTCCGAAAGCTGGTGGCAGGAATCGGTAATGGTTGAACATTTTATGAAAGTGGCTATCTGGATAAAGGATGTTCTTCCTTCCGATATTGCCAGTCGTTTTAGTTTTTAATGGTCCAGATCGAGAGATAATCGCATGTGTGGAATTGTTGGCATCGTTGGGATTCAGCCCGTTGCTCAGGTAATTTACGATAGTCTATTGGTATTGCAACACCGAGGGCAGGACTCAGCAGGTATGGTGACCTGCGAAGGTAATAAGCTCCACCTTCGTAAGGATAATGGGATGGTAAGCGATACCTTCCACACCCGGCATATGCTCAAGTTACTGGGTAATATGGGAATAGGGCATGTGCGCTATCCTACCGCAGGTTGTTCATCTTCCGCTGAAGCACAGCCATTTTATGTGAACTCTCCCTATGGTATCTCGCTGGCGCATAATGGCAATTTAACCAATGTCGATAAATTAAAAGCCGATCTTTATGCGGAAGATCGTCGTCATATCAATACCGAATCTGATTCAGAGGTTTTACTTAATGTACTGGCGCATGAACTGCAGGAGTCGGGAAAGCTAAAGCTTGAAGTTGAGGATATCTTTCAGGCGGTGACAGCCACCCATAACCGTATCGAAGGTGCTTATGCCGTTGTCGCTATGCTGACAGGACGCGGGATATTGGCGTTTCGTGATACCTGTGGTATTCGCCCCGTCGTTTACGGTAAAAGAGTCACGGATCAGGGAACCGAGTATATGGTAGCTTCTGAATCGGTAGCTTTGCAGGCATCCGGTTTTGAGCTGGTTGCTGACCTTAAACCCGGTGAAGCGATCTATATTACTGCTACCGGTGAAATCCATACACGCCAATGTGCAGAACACAGTCAGTTAACGCCCTGTATTTTCGAGCATGTGTACATGGCTCGTCCTGATTCAGTGATCGATGATATCTATGTCTATAAGGCTCGCCTGCGAATGGGTGTAAAGC
>JBNKPX010000082.1:0-14853 GCA_050295575.1 Gammaproteobacteria bacterium
TGGTTGTTATATTGCCTGTTGCCATTTTAGCGTTTTTCTTTAAATGGCTATTCAGGTTAGTAACAGATCTTATCCAGCCACTGACTGACTATGCATCTGGAAGGTATTCTGTTCCTGAAATAGTCGCAGACATGCTTGTCATTATGATTATCGTGTTCAGCTGTTTTTTTGTGGGCGTACTGGTCAGCACTAAACTTGGCAATTTTCTGCATCGGACATTTGACGATGTATTGCAACAAATGGCACCCGGTTACCGAATGGTTAAGGAAGTGGTCGTGCAATTATTTGGTTCGTCAGGCAACTCGCCTTTTTCCAACGGTGTCGTCGCCCGGGTCAAAATATTTGGTGCTGATTGCCCAACAGAAATAACTGGTTTAGTTGTAGACCGTTCTATTGATGATACCTTTACTGTTTTTGTGCCGACAGGACCGAACCCTACATCAGGCAATATCTACCACGTGCAAAAAAATCAGGTCACTTTGTATCCTGATATTAAGCTGGATTCTGCAATGCGTACGGTGATTGCCTGTGGTGCTGGTTCTGCTGAAATATTTAAAGATAAGGTGGTTTAACAGAGTCTAAGGTGGCGCCACGATCAAGCCTTGTCTTTTGCCTATTCACCTAACACGAATTTAAGGAGAGAGATTCTATGATCAGTGCCACTTCATTTAACTGCATGTACAGGCTGTGGATAGTTGTTTTTAGTTAATGAATTCGTCATCAATAAGCGCTACCCTCCCTCCCCCAATATCTTTATTGAGGAGGAACAGAATTCATAGCCTCAAGAGAAGACGATTCTGTTAAACACAGACGCTGTTAATCCCAGCCAAAAAACTGGTCACGATGATCGACATCAAATTTTAACTTATCAACCAATTTGAATGGCCCTATTTCAACACTCCTCCACCATCTGCCGCTTTGTAATATGAAAAGAGTCGGATATAGGAAAGCACTAATTAATGAGCTAATTAAAGATGAATGCGGGAAGCTCTGAATTAATCAGAGATTTCTTAGATGGTTCTGAGAGGTTTCTTAATTCCTCGGAATTTGAAGACTATTTTGTAATCGCTAAGGCTGCTGACAAAGAACATGAAATTACAAAAGAATTTATGATAATTAATCCGTCACAACAGTATGTTTCCGAGCTTAACAAAGAAACAATTAATAATGATTGAATGCATGACAAGATCAATTCAGATGGATAGCAGGCGATATGTCGCATAATTCTACCGTTACCATCCCGTTAAACAGGGAAGTTTTACCCGGCGAAGTTATTCTGTTTGACAGGTCGATGGATGCCTGGCTGCTCTTCCAAAATCCGCTGGAAATAGTTTCTGCAAATTCATTATCTGAAGTAAAGGAGAAATTGGAACGGGTGGAAAATCTGACACAACAACAAGGTTTCCACGCTGCTGGATTTATCAGCTATGAAGCTTCTCCGGCATTTGATAATGCACTTCGGGTCAATTCTAATAACCAGTTTCCTCTGCTTTGGTTTGCCATTTATGAAGCGGCTATTCCTGTAACATTTACAGAAACAGAAGCTGCTGAGGTAAAAAGTGAATCCCCGTGGACCCCTGCCATTACACAATCAGAATATGATCGGGCAATTGACTGCATCAAAAACCATATCGCTGAGGGGGATACTTACCAGGTAAACTATACCTTCAAGTTACATAAAGGCATGGATGACAATGGGTTTCGTTTATTTATGGATCTGGCTCAGTCTCAGGGAAGCGGCTATCCGGCTTATATCAATACCGGTGAATACGAGATCTGCTCGGTTTCACCGGAGCTATTTTTTTCAATGGATGGTGATCGAATAATCACCCGACCAATGAAAGGAACGGCTCCAAGAGGTCGTTCTATAAAGGAAGATAGAGAAAAAGCTGAGTGGTTACAGAAATCAGAAAAAAACAGAGCCGAAAACCTGATGATCGTTGATATGATCAGGAATGATCTTGGCAAGGTAGCCCAAACAGGAAGTGTACAGGTTGATCATCTATTCGATGTCGAGAAATATCCGACGGTATGGCAGATGACATCAACAGTCTCTGCAAAATCAGTAGCAACAATCAGCGAAATTATAACTGCTCTTTTTCCATGTGCTTCAATAACCGGTGCTCCAAAAGCGCATACCATGAAGATTATAAGCGAGCTGGAATCATCGCCACGGAATATCTACACGGGCAGCATTGGTTACATCAGGCCAGATAGAAAAATCCAGTTTAACGTTGCCATTCGTACCATATTGATCGACAGGAAGCACTCGACTGCTGAATATGGCGTAGGTGGGGGAATAGTTTGGGATTCGGGCAAAGCTGATGAATACGAGGAGTGCAAGGTCAAAGCAAGAGTCCTGTCAGATAGGCGCTCGGGATTTTCGTTGCTTGAAACTATGCTGTGGACACCACAGGATGGGTATGTATTGCTGGATGAACATATGCAGCGTCTCAAAGATTCTGCCGCTTATTTTGACTACCCTCTGAATTCAAGACTTATCCATTCACAGCTAACACATCTGGTTTCGGATGCGGACAAATCCGATTACAAGGTGAGACTCCTGCTAGCCCCTGATGGGTCTCTGAGTTTGCAAAAATACCAGCTAGACTTATCGTCATCGGATAATGTTCGCCTGGCCCTGGCGGCTGAACCGGTTCGATCTGATAATATCTTTCTCTACCATAAAACGACGAACCGAGAAGTCTATGACCATGCACGGAGTCTGGTGCAACAAGAATGTGATGATCTATTGTTGTGGAACGAACAAGGTGAAATCACCGAATCGACCATAGCCAATGTTGTCGTACAGATAGATGGAAAGCTTTATACCCCACCGGTTTCCTGCGGTATTCTTGCGGGAACCTTTCGCCAATCACTGATCCAGCAAGGCAGAGTTCAGGAGATGGTCATACCTGTTTCCAGGCTTAAAGATTGCGAAAAAATATTCCTCGTCAATTCTGTTCGTCTCTGGCGCGATGCGGAGATCATCTACGGGAGCGGAGCTACATAACCCTTTAATTTTATTTATTTTCGGCCCTCTAAAACCCAAGATTTAACACTTAGATGCCCCCTTTTACTGGTGAAGTTGATGCTTTAAAGAATGAAAAACAATGGGATCGCGTCTTGAATTTAGCCTCTTTACATCTTAAGTAGATTCTTAGTTTTATGTAGTAGTGAAAAAGAAGTGTAAGTCGAACTTCAGACTTAATTTAGCCTAAATACAACAATTATAAAGAGACAAAATATAATCTCTGTGCTCTCGGCAACTGTTCCTGCGTTGCCCTAATTATAGGCATCCTGCCTTATTCTGCGTCCTCTGTGGTTCAATAAACCCCAACGATAGAGCCTTTGTTTGTTCCACTATTCAAGATTCATTTCGTTGCAGACTCTCGGCTAAAAATTATTAGAATAAATGATAATATTGCCCATCCAGCCATTAATGAAAACCCGGCTGAGTAGGCATCCAGATTATAGACCTTAACCTGATTGATCATTTCCCCCTGCCATCCCCGATCCAGCATCCAGCCCACTGCTGGCTGCAAAATCATCGGCCCGGTCATCACGCCCATATTGACAACCCCGGACACTGTACCAGAGAGATTTTGAGGAACCGATTCCTTGGCAAAGGCAAAGCCTAAAATCATGCACCCCGAAGCCAGCCCAATGATCATTAACAAAGTGATCAACCAGATTTTTTCCAGATCAGGAACCAGATAGATAATACTCCAGCCCAGCGCTATCACTGCGCAACCAAAGATATAAAGCGGTTTACGTCGTCCAAAGTGATCTGAGAAAAATCCAAACAGAGGGCCTGCTATAGCCCAGGCGATCAACATGGCTGAACAAATGGCTGCAGCTTCTGTTTTACTCATTCCATGGTGGGTCACCAGAAATGGTACCCCCCACAATCCGGCAAAGGCTGTAATACTTCCAACCACCCCACCAGGGACTATGCTTAACAGCCAGGTATTTTTAAAGCGAAATACCTCTCGCAACCCCTTCAGAGCGTGTATCCAGGGCTGAGTATCGGTACTGGATTCCATACTGATATGCCCCTGATACCCCTTTTCTCGAGGATCATCGCGCACCACAATCCACACAATCAATCCAATGATAATGGGCCATGCGGCCGACACTGCCATCACCTGTCGCCAGCCGAAGGACTCTATCGACATCTGTAAAGGCACGCCTGCAAACACGGCTCCCACAATACCCACAAATAATGCCATGCCCGAGGCCAGAGCAAACTGACGTGGTAAAAACCAGTGGTGCGCAAGTTTTAACATGCTGACAAAAGTGACCGCTACCGATCCCCCAATCAATAAACGGCCTATACCCGCCAGTCCTATATCGGATGAAAAGGCGAACATTAAGGATCCTAAACCTGCGACCAGAGCACCTGCTGATAATAATCGTCTGGGCCCCCAGATATCAGCCAGGATACCTGTCGGAATCTGCATCGCAACATAGCTATAAAAATACAGTGCTGAAAGATTGCCTAGTGCTGCTGCACTCAGACCAAACTCGACACTTAATTCGGATGTCATGACTCCAGGTGCAACACGCTGAAAAAAAGCAAACAGATAAAGTGCAGCTGCCAGGCCCCATATCGTCCAGCTCAGACGTAGGGGCGGTAAAGATTTATGGTTCATTATTATCAGAAACTCTGGTTAATAGGTAACTACGAGGCCAACGAAGACTCGGCAGTTTGCAGATTGCCACGCTATACCAGCAATGACAAACAATACTGAATGAATCTGAGATTTCTGGAAGGAACTAAGCGTATCAATGGGGGCGTACCTTGCCTACTCCCCTCACAACCAGGCCTAAAATTTTCACTTGCCTAAATAGAAGGATATATATTTATAGTCACCCATAAAACCCCATTCAACCTAAATATTTAACCTTCGTGGTTCAATAAGTCTCTCAAATTGCTGCAGATCGATCACACGAAGACCACCTGTTCAAGAGTGGTACGGCCATGTACAATGCCGCCCTGAATAGCACTGTTACAAAACCACTGAAAGATTCTGTAGTTCCACCTAGTTTGAGCGGCTACCATTATTCGGGAAGCTGCGGTATTTGATATGTCGATGATTACTCAGTTAAAAATATTATTAAGCGCCCTGTTGCTGGTTTTTTTATTCACGAACCCGGTGGCCGCAGGTGAGCTCAAACCA
Source organism: Gammaproteobacteria bacterium (assembly GCA_050295575.1). Taxonomy (GTDB): domain Bacteria; phylum Pseudomonadota; class Gammaproteobacteria; genus JACNJF01. The sequence continues at coordinate 5,184 of JBNKPX010000082.1, forward strand.
ACCATGAAAGAGATGCGCCTGCACTACAAGCAGGCCATTGACGCCGTGTCGCCAGAAGTATTTAATCAAAAGATTAAGTTATTCTTAACCGAGCTACAAATAGCCCGGGAATATGATTTTTCTACTGATCGAGCAAAGCTATCTCTGGAGGGACTGAATAAGGTCTATGAGAAAGTAACTACACTGCCTGCAGCAACCTACGAGAACCTTGCTACAGTGAAAGAAGAGTTTAAGCAGGTTGATGAGCTGCGTAAGGAATACCATAAGAAGGTTAAACCCAGTATTTTTGATTTATTGTTGAAGACCTTTAAACAGATGTTCTAGAGTTCTTAACTGTAACAGCTGGATCAAAGCATCTTTTTCTAAACACAGCACACACAATCTAACCTTTCGTGTCCTTCGTGTTTCAATTAACCTTCAATCATGGAGTACGATCACGAGGAAATACCACCAGATGATCAAACTCCAGCTGAATGCCAATCTTTTCATTCACCCGATGATTGTGATGACTGGGTACTAGCGATAATACCTCTATGCCACTGGGCATGCGTAGGGTATATAGAAAATCAGACCCCCTAAAAGCACGCTCAACGACAACTCCCTGCTCTATTGCCTCATCGTTATGCACAATATCATCGGGACGAATCAATACATCAACATGGCAACCCGGTTTACAGCCCTCAGGAACAAAACCCTGAATATTGCCAAGTTCTGTATTAACGGTGTCTACGCCAACCACCATGCCGGGTAGAAAAACCCCTTCACCGATAAAATCAGCTACAAATCGATTACCCGGTTTATGGTAAAGATTATAGGCAGAGTCAATCTGTTGTATGCGCCCTTCGCTGATAACACAGATTTCATCAGCCATAGCGAAGGCTTCGTTTTGATCATGCGTGACCAGTACTGCAGTCATAGCTTCCTGTTTCAGGATATGACGAACCTCACGAGCCAACTGCTCACGTAACTCGACATCCATACTGGAGAAAGGCTCATCCAGTAACAGGATGGATGGTTTAGGGGCCATAGCCCGAGCCAGTGCAACACGTTGTTGTTGTCCACCAGACAATTGATGAGGATATGCTTTGGCTAATGTCGTCATACCTATCATCGCCAGTAGTTCCCCGATGCGAGCCTGTTGATCTCTGGATGACCAGAATTTGAGTCCAAAACGAATATTGTCCGCTACTGACATATTAGGAAATAACGCAAAATCCTGGAACACCATACCTATCTGACGTTTCTCTGGCGGCAAAAAATGTTTACCACTGCTAACGACCTGCTGGTTTATCCTTACCCGGCCTGATGTCGGGCGTTCGAACCCTGCAATCGTTCTTAAAACGGTGGTTTTCCCACAGCCACTGGGGCCCAGCAGGCAACTGATTTGCCCTTCATCCAGATTGAATGAAAGATCATGTACTATCTGCGTACTGCCATAACTGACATTAATCTGCTGAACTTCAAGACGGTGCATTTGTAACTCTTGATTGGGCGATTGATTGACTCAGGTAGATTACCGGCAACAGGCCGACTAATACAATCATCAATGCTGCTGTAGAAGAATCAGCCAGTCGTTCATCCGATGCCAGCTCAAATGCACGTACGGCTAAGGTATTGAAATTAAATGGCCGAAGAATCAGGGTCGCCGGCAACTCTTTCATCACATCCACAAAAACGATTAGCAAGGCTGTCAGCAACGAGCCTTTCATTAACGGTATATGGATTTTAAACAGGGTTTCACGTGGGCTATAACCCAGTGAACGAGAAGCTTCATCCATGGACGGCTTTATCTTTCCCAGGCCCGATTCAACCGTTTGCAGGCTGACTGCCAGAAATCGCACCATATAGGCAAACATGACAGCAAATAACGTACCGCTAAAAATCAGCCCGCTAGAAATATCAAACTGAGTCCGCATGAATGTATCCAGCTGATTATCCATCCAGGCAAAAGGAATAATAATCCCTACCGCTATCACGGTACCGGGTATTGCATATCCTATGGCTGCAATTCGGATTGCGACCGTAACCGAGCGTCCGGACAGCATACGTTTTCCATAGGCCAAAAACACTGCCAAAATCAGAGATAGCATGGCTGCGGATAAGCCCAATAGTACTGTATGTAATGTTAGCGTGAAGAATGACTCGTCTACCATTTCTTCATAGGTTAACACGGCCCAGTAACTCAGTTGACCTGCCGGTATCAGAAAACCCAGCAATAGCGGTAATAGACAAACCAGAAATGCCAGCACTGCCTTACCCCCTGTAAGCTGAAACTCCGGTAGCTGATTATATTTATTACTGCTGTGATGATACTTTGCCTGTTTGCGTGACATCCTTTCAATGACTACTAGAGTAAACACAAACATCAATAATAATGCAGCCATCCTGGCGGCAGCTATCTGATCGCCCATACCAAACCAGGTGCGAAAGATTCCCGTAGTAAAAACCCCCAGACCAAAGTAGGAAACGGTTCCATAGTCAGCCAGGGTTTCCATCAATGCCAGTGATAAGCCTGCAACTATAGCTGGACGGGCAAGCGGTAAAGCTACTCGATAAAAGCCACACCAGGGGCCGCAGCCCAGTGTTCGGCTCACTTCCAGCACGCACACCGATTGCTCCAGAAAGGCAGAACGTGCTAATAGATACACATAGGGATAGAGCACCAGCGAGAGCATTACAATCGCGCCAGCCATAGATCTGACCTCAGGAAAGTAATAATCACCATATCCCCAGCCTGTCATTTCTCGTATCAGGGTTTGCACTGGCCCTGCAAAATCGAACATACCCGTATAGGTATAGGCGATGATATAAGGAGGCATAGCCAGCGGTAATAACAATAGCCAGACAAACCAGCGTTTACCGGGAAAGCGACACATGGAAGTTAACCAGGCAGTAGACACACCAAGTAGTAGCGTGCCAATGCTGACGCCCAAAACAAGTATGGCAGAGTTTGCCAGGTATTCGGGCAACACCGTCTGTTTCAGGTGCGCCCAGTTTTCACCTGATGGCTGAAATATAAAACTGGCAACGGTTAATATTGGGATGCTCAGCACCAGAGCTACCCCCAGAATGCTGTACTTCCATGAACGTCCTAAAAAGCCAGTCACAAAGACACCTTTTGAGTTATTAATAAGGAACTAGCAGTTTATTTCCAACCGGCTCTATCCATAATCCGTACTGCTTCGGCATTATTTTTACCCAACACATCCAGATTCAGCTTATCCGATTTAAAGTTCCCCCAGCTTTTTACCAGCTCACTGATTTCAGCTTTTGCATTCACCGGGTATTCAAAATTCACTTTAGCATACCACTGCTGTGATTGCGGGCTGACCAGAAACTGTAATAGCTTAAGTGCATTGTCTGGATTTTTGGCATATTTGGTAATACCTGCGCCACTAATATTCACATGCGCTCCCCTGTCCTGCTGATTTGGCCAGATCACCCCCATGGCCTGGGCTGCCTTCATTTGGACCGGGTCTTTTTCACTGGTCAGCATCATGCCGTAGTAATAGGTGTTGGCAATAGCTATATCGCATTGCCCTGCTGCTGCAGCCTTTATTTGATCACGATCTCCCCCTTTCGGAGGGCGAGCCATATTGCCTACCAACCCTTTCGCCCACTGTTCGGTTGCCTGTGGACCATCAGCGGCCAGCATTGCGGCTACCAGAGACTGGTTATAGATATTACCTGAACCACGGATACAGACCTTACGTTTCCATTTATCCGATGCCAGGTCTTCATAGCGTGTTAGATCACCGGCTTTAACCCTGTCTTTAGCATAGAAAATCACCCGTGCACGTTGCGACAGCCCTACCCAGTTACCCTCAGGATCGCGCAAATGCGCTGGTACTGCTGCATTGAGCACATCATCATCAATACTAGCAAATACACCCGCTTTTTTAGCACGATACAGGCGACCAGCATCTACCGTTATGAAGACATCGGCAGGGGTATTACGCCCTTCACTCTTTAAACGAGTGAGCAACTTATCTGCACCTGCGGTGACCAGGTTGGTTTTGATTCCTGTTGCCGCTGTAAACCGGTCAAGCAACGGTTTAATCAAGTTTTCCTTACGCCCGGAATAGACATTCACCTCTTCGGCAAACGCATTCAAAGAAAACATTAGCGCAAAAAAGATGGCTAGATGTTTTAGTCTCATATTGAGAGTCTCCTATATAATCCAGAAAGATAATTAAAGCCTGGCCATAGTAAACAAACACAATCTTACTGTAAATAATAATCTTTCTCATTTGCAACTAAATCAGGACCACCCTATGCTCAATTTTGAAGCGCTGATCGCCCCCGACCTGTTTCACTGGGAACAGTTACAGCAACAATTGAACAGCGATCAAACCTCTGACCCCGAATTTAATCAAGCCATAAAAAGGCTTGCACTCGCTAGTAACTACGCAACTGCTCAATTGGCCAAATATCCCCAGTTGCTAGACAGCCTGAGGCACTGTCAACAGTTTGAGCTCAACCCAGAGCAGTTAGAGAACTGTCTACAGCCCCTGCAGGATCTGGATGAAATCAAAAAACAACTACGGCTGTTTCGGCACCAGAAACTGGTAGAGATTATCTATCTGGATATCTGCCAGAATGAAACTGTCGAAGACACTCTGCTACATTTGACTCAGCTTGCCGACTGCCTGGTTCAGCAGACTCAACACAAAGCCGAGCAATTACTCAGTGCTAAGCATGGCCAGCCTGTGCATGAAGATGGCGAGCCGATGCAGCTGAATATCATAGGAATGGGCAAGCTGGGTGGTGGCGAACTGAATTTTTCATCCGATATCGATCTGATTTGCAGCTATAGCGAGGATGGGCAACTGAAAGGTTTTGGCCAGCTAAGCTACAGCCAGTTTTTTACCAATGTCGTTAAACTAATAAAACAATTACTCAATGAAATGACAGTAGACGGCTTCGTTTACCGTGTTGATCTAAGGCTGCGGCCCTGGGGTGACTCAGGCCCCATCGCTCTTAGTCATCACGCCTTTGAACATTATTATCAGTTGCATGGCCGCGAGTGGGAGCAATATGCGATGGTGAAGGCCCGCGTCATCACCGGTTCTCAGAGCGATAAAAAATACCTGAACTCAATAATCAAACCCTTTGTTTACAGACGCTACCACGATTATCGCGTGTTCGAAGGACTGGCTAAGATGAAACATAAAATCGATCAGAAAGCCCAGCGTAGCAACCAGAAACACAATATTAAAACCGGCCAGGGTGGCATACGCGAGATAGAGTTCTTTGTGCAGGCTTTTCAAATTCTCAAAGGCGGCAGAAACCACCACCTGCAAACACCTAGTCTCTATCAGGCCTTAAACATACTGTCTGATCAGGAAATCACCGATCAGCCCACACTCGATATCATGCGAGAAGCCTATGACTTTTTGCGCCTGCTGGAAAACCGCATACAGATGCTCAATGATCAGCAGACGCATGACATTCCAGACAAACAGAATTATCTGGACAGGATTAGCCTGCTAGCCGGCTTCGACAACTGGGATGCATTAAAGTCCCTACTGGATAACCACCAGCAGGCAGTCAGAGAAATCTTTGCAGCGCTATTTATCCAGGATGAATCGCGCCCATCTTCACATGCTGCCAAAACCCATCTTGATGAAATGGATCAGGATGATCACCTGACTGCCATAAGCGAACTGGGATTTTTGGATAGTCAGGATATTCATCAAAAGCTGATGAGCTTCTATCGCTCCAAAGCTTTGATGTACATGTCTGATAAGGCAAAAAAGCGCTTTCGTAGCTTCTTCCCCGAATTGCTTAAGCTGGTTGCGGAGCATAGGCAGCAAAGCGAGCTATTAGATAAAATGCTGAACCTGTTATCTTCAATTGCTGGTCGAAGTGTATATTTCGAGCTACTTTTTCAGAATATTCCTCTACTGGCAAAACTGGTCCATCTGTTTGATAGCAGCAACTGGATTGCCAGTGAAGTCAGCCGCCACCCGATATTACTCGAATCCCTGCTTTACCCTGAACACCTGGACAGGCGTTTCGATGAAGATATGCTCAAACAGGCTTTGTCGGTACAGCTGAGCAATGTGGCTGGTGATGAAGAAATGGAACTGGATGTGTTACGCCAGTTCAAGCGTGAGCAAACCATCATCATTGCAACCGCCGAAATAGCGCAACAGATCAATACAGACGAGGTATCTCATCATCTAAGCAAACTGGCCGAGATTCTACTTCAGGCAATTTATGAGTTATCACTGGCTGCGCTGGAAAAGCAATATGGCCTTCCTCAATGCCTGGTTAATGATCAACCTGTAACCCCTGCCCTCGGTATCATTGCCTACGGTAAACTGGGCGGCTTCGAGCTGCACTATCAATCTGATCTGGATATTATTTTTCTACATAACTCCAGTGGGCAAAAGCAATTTACCCGCGGACCTAAAGAGATCGACAATGCAACCTTCTTCTCCAGGCTGGCGCAGAAAATCATTTCCAGAATCAGCCTGCTCACCGCAGCAGGTAAACTTTATGAAATCGACACCAGGCTACGCCCCGATGGTGCCTCCGGCATGCTGGTTTCCTCGGTTTCAGCCTACCATCAATATCAACTGGAAAAAGCCTGGGTATGGGAGCACCAGGCGATCATACGTGCACGCTTTGTTGCCGGAGATCGCAGCATAGTGCAACATTTCACAGCAACCCGCTTATCGGTTCTGACACGACAACAGGATGCAGCCGAGCTGGCACTGGCCATTACCGACATGCGCGATAAAATGTATCAGGCCAAAAAGCCTCCCGAAGGTGAATACATCAATATCAAGCATTCGCATGGATGCATGGTAGATATTGAATTTATGGTGCAGTATCTGGTGCTTTTATATGCAAATAAATTTGCCAGCCTGTGTGAAAGTACTGATAATATCGGGCTGATAAATGAGTTGCATCGACTGGGACTGGTTGATGATGACTTTCTGCAACTAGGTCAGATTTATCAAACCTTCCACAAGTGGTTACATACTCGAGTGTTACAGAATCTGTCACCCGAAATAGCATCTCAGGAAGTTAAACAGGAGATCCTTCAGGTGAAGTCTTGCTGGAACAGGATATTTACCCGATAACAAAATTTTAACAGCTACAGAAATATCTCGGAGAATTAAACAATGTCGATGTCTGATCGTGATGGTTTCATCTGGTTTGATGGCAAAATGGTGCCATGGAGAGAAGCTCAGGTGCACGTACTCACCCATACCCTGCACTATGGCATGGGAGCCTTCGAAGGCGTTAGAGCCTATCACGCAGATCAGGGTACCGCTATTTTTGCACTTGAAGCGCACACCAATCGCCTGATCGATTCCTGCAAGATTCTAGGTATGAAGTTACCCTATAACAAACAGGAATTGATGGATGCTCAGATAGCTGCGGTCAAGGATAACAACCTCGACAGTGCATACATACGCCCAATGGTGTTTTATGGATCTGAAGCAATGGGGCTGCGAGCCGATGGACTTAAGGTACATGTAATCGTTGCCGCCTGGGAATGGGGTGCCTATCTGGGTGCCGAAGGAATGGAAAAAGGCATACGCATCAAAACATCATCATTTACCCGCCATCATCCGAATATTGCCGTGACCAAGGCAAAAGCGAATGGTCAATACATCAACTCGATGATGGCGCTGCAACAGGCCTTGAATGATGGTTATGATGAAGCTCTGCTGCTTGACCCTGAAGGATACGTCGCGGAAGGAAGTGGAGAAAATATTTTTGTCATCAAAGATGGTCAGATTTATACCCCAGAAGTCACTTCCGCCTTAAATGGCATCACCCGTAAAACCATATTTGCGCTTGCTGAAGATATGGGATTGAGTATTAAAGAAAAACGTATCACCCGTGATGAAGTTTACATTGCAGATGAAGCTTTCTTTACCGGTACCGCCGCTGAAGTCACACCGATTCGTGAACTGGATAATCGACCCATTGGGCAGGGACGCGGTCCCATTACTGAAAAGTTACAAACCGCTTATTTCGATTTAGTACATGGTCGAAATGAAAAGCACCTGGACTTACTGACCTTTATTAAATAATTTCGTACAGCAACCCTGGATAACGATTATGGTAAACCCTAATACAGCAGCACATCAGAATGATTATTCAACGCCTAATGCTAAAGCCGCAGTTGAAGTAAAGCCCTCTGACTTGCCGATTCACTGCCCTACGCAAGGTAGCAGTCTGTGGAATTCTCACCCACGCGTTTATATCCCGGTTGAAGAAAATGGTGGTGAAGCCAGGTGCCCTTATTGCGGTACAACCTTTAAATTACTTGGCTAATCGGACACCCCAGACAAATCTTCTAAGACATAAAAAAAGCCCTGCAATGCAGGGCTTTTTATAAGATATTTGATGTATCTTTATTAGTTTGCTGGGTTGACGTTAGCCGCCTGCAAACCTTTTGGACCATTCTCAACGTCAAATGTAACATTCTGGCCTTCATTCAGAGTTTTGAAACCATCACCCTGGATTGAAGAAAAATGTACAAATACGTCAGCTGTGCCATCGGAAGGAGTAATGAAGCCGAAGCCTTTTGTTTCGTTAAACCACTTAACGGTTCCTGTAGTCATAATATTCACCTTTAAAAGAAATAAAAAGAATCAATTGCAAATCTGATAAAGGCGCATTTCTGCGATACCACTGGAACTGCGAAAAAACTTTGATCACGTGCAACTAATTGTATAAAAGATAACAAATTCCACAAACTCCTCATGGTTTATATCTGTCATCTTTACTCATTGTAAAACATAATCAGATCAAAAACTCGTTTTTTTTATCAACGATTTGTCATTTCATCAACTAGCTTATCTTAACGAATAAGCTGCACATCCAAATATTTAGATTATTTATTGAGGTATAAAAAAAGCCCCGTCTAGCGGGGCTTTTTATCAACATAATGAAATGCTGTATGGGTTACATCCACTGCTCCTGTGCATCCTTACGCTCGCAGTATTCGTAAATCCTTTTACATCATGCCGCCCATGCCGCCCATTCCGCCCATGCCGCCCATATCAGGAGCGCCACCAGCAGAACCTTCTTTTGCTGGCATTTCAGCGATCATACACTCAGTAGTGATCAGCAGACCTGCAACAGAAGCAGCATTTTGTAGAGCTGAACGAGTCACCTTGGTAGGATCAAGGATACCCATTGAGATCATATCGCCGTATTCGCCATTAGCGGCATTGTAACCGTAGTTACCTTCACCAGCTTCAACGTTGTTAGTGACGACAGAAGCTTCATCACCGGCATTCGATACGATTTGACGCAGTGGCTCTTCCAGAGCACGACGAGCAATATCAACACCGATATTCTGATCAGCATTATCGCCTTTTAGATCAGCAATAGCTGCACGAGCACGGATCAGAGCAACACCACCACCAGGTACTACACCTTCTTCCACAGCTGCGCGAGTTGCATGCAGAGCATCTTCAACACGAGCTTTCTTTTCTTTCATTTCAACTTCAGTGGCTGCACCAACCTTGATTACTGCAACACCGCCAGCCAGCTTGGCTACACGTTCCTGCATTTTTTCCTTATCGTAATCCGAAGCATATGGGTCCATAATAGTTGTTGCCCTGAAATTGGATTGTGTAAACTCAGAAAATTGGTGTACCCAATCTTCTGAGGGTAAATCTTTCATCCACCAATG
>JBNKPX010000083.1:0-14752 GCA_050295575.1 Gammaproteobacteria bacterium
CGTCCTGCGGCTATGGCTACGGGGGTTAATTGTTGCTTGCCGATGATATCGCCCAGGGCATAGATGCCTTCGATATTGGTTTGCTCATATTCATCTACAGGTATCACGCCATTAGGCAGCATTTCAACACCGGCAGCGTCCAGGTTGAGGGTGTCGGTATTGGGTAAGCGGCCAGTGGCCCAGATCACCTGATCAAAACCTTGCAGTAGTTGTTCAGCGCTATGAACCGTCAGGCTCTGATCATTACGTGAAAGACTGGTGACGCGAAAACTGTTATGCAGTTGGATGCCCTGCTTACGCATCTCTTCAGCCAGGGTGTCGCTGATCAGACTATCGAAGTTTTTCAGAATACGTTCGCTCGGTGCGAGTACGGTGACATCGGCACCCAGTGCTCGCAAAACGCCACCTAGTTCAATGCCGATATATCCACCGCCGATGACAGCAACTTTTTTGGGCATTTGTTCTAACAGAAAGAATCCATCTGATGTAATACCGAGTTCAGCACCCGGCACATCAGGTACAAACGGCCTGCCGCCGGTGGCGATGACGATGTGTTTAGCAGAGTACTGCCTGTCATCAACGCTTAAGGTGTTTTGATCAACGAATTTAGCATGCCCCGGGATGTGGGTGATGTTCAGATCGGTCACATAGCCATCCCAGAAGTTATTGATGTTGGCGATATACTGCTCACGACCTGTGACCAGTTTTTGCCAGTCGGTAGTGCCGCGTTGTGCGGGGATGCCAAAGCTTGATGCATCATCTACCGCATGTGCCAGATTGGCGGCATACCACATGATTTTTTTTGGCACACAGCCCTGATTGACACAGGTGCCGCCGAGTTTGGAGGATTCTACTATGGCTACTTTTTTACCGAATTGAGCAGCCTTTTCTGCCACGGCAAGACCGCCGCTACCGCCACCAATAACTAATAAATCAAATACATTTTCACTCATAATAGAATTCCATAAATAAAGATACCGGTCATTGAGACCGGTATCCGGGTTAATAATTCAACCTATGCGGCAATACTAGCATCTTCCGTCAGATATTTTTCCAGCTGATCTGATCCACCGATCAAATCGCCATCGATGAAGATTTGCGGTACGGATGAAGTACCAGAGATTGCACGGATGGTAGATTCACGGAAGTCGCGATTCAGTACCAGTTCGTCAAAGTTTATGCCTGCATCATGCAGCATGCCTTTGGCGCGTACACAGAATGGGCAGCCTTCGCGAGAGAATACCGTGACGCTTTTAGGTGCTCTTGTACCGGGTGCGATATAACTCAGCATGGTATCAGCGTCAGAAATTTCAAATGGGTCGCCTGCTACGTCTGGCTCGATGAACATCTTGTCTACCACGCCGTCTTTTACCAGCATGGAATAGCGCCATGAACGGTCGCCAAATCCAATGTCGTTCTTGGATACCAGCATGCCCATACCTTTGGTGAAGTCACCATTGCCATCAGGCAGGAAGGTAATATTGTCGGCTTCCTGGCTTGCTTTCCATTCGTTCATGACGAATGCATCATTAACTGAGATACATACGATCTCATCTACGCCGTTTTGCTTTAATGCGCTGGCTAACTGGTTATAGCGTGGTACATGGGTGGATGAGCAGGTTGGGGTAAAAGCACCGGGTAGTGAAAAAACTACTACAGTTTTGCCTTTAAAAACCTCATCGCTGCTGACATCGATCCATTCGTGGTCCTGACGTGTGCGAAAAGTGACCTGGGGTACTGATTGACCTTGTTTATTTTCTAACATGATATTTCTCCTGATGATTTAAGGGTTTCGGTAAGTTGTTTGTAACTTGGGAGAATTATCAGGGAGTTTAATCAATCAGTAAAATCGGATGATTTGATCGAAACGATAGGTTTTGTCTATTAGTAGGGTTTAACCGTATTGGGCAAATGCTCAAGAATGGTAGTGATGAAGGCCTGTAAGGCCTGAAAACGAGGATAGCTACTGCGATAGAACAGTGAGATCTTGCGCCAGCTATTGTCCAGATGTAACTCGTGGGTTGCTATACCTCGGCCTGTGGTCCATGAACCGGACATGGCCAGAGCGGGAACCAGTGTACAGCCATAACCGGCACTGACCAGTTGCAACAGAGTTTCCAGGCTGGAGGCGCGCAGGTTGGCCATTTCTCCATTCTGCTGGCGCTCTTTTAAATGACACACTTCCATGGCCTGTTGAGTGAGGCAGTAGTTGTCGGGTAATAGCAGGATGTCCAGCCCTTCCAGATCCTGCTGGGTGATTTCATCCTTGGTATATAGTGGATGATTTATCGGGTGCGCTAACCAGAAGGGTTCTTTGAATAAGGCAATAGATTCGAAATCGGTTTCTGGATGATCGGTTGCCAGAATGGCAGCATCTATCTCATGATTGGCCAGGCGCTGTAACAGCACATCGGTAGCCTCTTCGAAAAGAATTAGTTTTAAATTCGGGTAATCCTTCTGCAGGGGGCTCAAGATCAACGGCAACAGGTAGGGGCTGATGGTGGGAATAGCACCGATGCGCAATGGCCCTGCAACAGGATCCTGATAGGATTGTGCCAGTTGCTGGATTACATCTACCTGCTCAAGAATGAGGTGGGCATGATGTAAGATGTCCTGCCCGGCGGGCGTGATCTTAACGCTGCGGTTGGTGCGTTCAAAAATCGTTATGCCCAGTTCTTCTTCCAGTTTTTTGATTTGCCCACTTAAGGTGGGTTGACTGACGAAACAACGCTGAGCGGCCTTACCGAAATGCTGGGCCTCGGCGAGCGCAATCAGGTATTTCAGGTCGCGTATATTCATGCAGCCATTAAGCTTTTGATATATCCACCACGTCCTTTCATCATGCCATCGTACAGCTGTTCCAGTTCGGGCACTGCCGATTCTGGCATAATGGGTAACTGCATTAAGTTCTCAGCCCACATTGTCACCCTGGGGTGGCGACTGGCGTCCTTTAATTGTGGGATATAGGGCTCAAGAAAGGACAGGCGTTGAAATAACGGCGCAAAACTCAGGTCTACCAAAGAGAGGGAGTCGCCATTAAAAAATGGGCTATCGCTGAGGGTGTTTTCGATTCGATCCAGTTTGCTCAGCATGGCATCTACCTGTTCATTAAAGCTATTCTCATCGGGGGTCATGATCAGGTTAAAGCCATTCATCAGGCACTCATTGCCAAACTCCATCCAGCTACGGTTTTGAGCTTTAAGTACCAGATCTGCTGGATGTAATGGCTCACCATAAGCTTCATCCAGATATTCAATAATTACGGAGGACTCAAAGATAATCTGATCACCTACCTGTACTACTGGAACCTTGCCCAGGGGCGAGATTTCATTAAACCATTCGGGTGGATTCATCAGGTCAATGTATTCGATATCAAAGTCGATACCTTTATGTAGCAGGGTGAGTACGGCTTTCTGAACATAAGGGCAAAGTTTGAAGCTGATCAGTTTGGGTTTCATTGAGCACGTCTCCTGTTTTTATTAGTTGTCTGGAAAAGATGGTACGTTATTGTAAATAAGTGGGCATCTAAAAATCTGGATTTTTTCGTGAGGGCAAGGAAGTAGCGCACGCAGACCCGCAGTGTATAAGTTATACATGAGGAGTCGAGTACGATACTGACGCTGCAATCGCGGAAAAAGATGATTTTAAGAGGCTCACGTAATCAATATCCTGAACTCAGGGTACCTGCCTGACGGGTATCCGATGCGCCATTCCAGCCACCTTCAACCTTCATGATCGATTGGGTGCTACCCATGGCCCAACGACTGGCGTCTATCACATGACCTTTTTGTTGAAGAAGCTTGATGGTATCCAGGCTGAAGCCTTTTTCCAGAGTGAGTTTATCTGGTAGCCACTGATGATGAAAACGTGCTGCCTGTGTGGCCTCGGCAATATTCATCTTATGATCGATTACATTACTGATGATTTGCAAGGTCGTGGTAATAATGCGTGATCCACCGGGGCTGCCGGTAACCAGAAACACATCCGCTTTATCCTTATCGAAAACAATGGTTGGGCTCATTGAGCTTAACGGACGTTTGCGCGCTGCAACTGAATTGGCCTCGCCCCCGACCAGTCCATAGGCATTGGGTACGCCGGGTTTGGCGCTAAAGTCATCCATTTCATTGTTGAGTAAAACGCCGCTGCCCGCGGCCATAATGCCGGAGCCATAACTGAAATTCAGGGTGTAGGTATTGGATACCGCATTACCCCATCTATCGACGACGGAAAAATGCGTGGTCTGAGGTGATTCGTATAGAGGGCCGAGTCCGGGTTTAATGTCCTGGCTGATGCTGGCCCTGTCGGGGGTGATCTGTTTAACCAGCTTTGATGCATACTCCTTATCAGTTAATTCGGCTACTGGCAGCTTGGTGAAATCAGGGTCACCGAGATATTCACTACGATCGGCATAAGCGCGTTTCATCGCTTCGGCCATCAGGTGTATGGTTTGAGCGCTGTTATGACCACTGGTGGTCAGGTCGTAGTGTTCCATCATATTCAGGATTTGAACAATATGCGTACCGCCAGATGAAGGTGGAGGCATAGATGCAATACGATAGCCACGATAGCTACCCCAGATGGGTGTGCGAATTTTAACCTGATAGTCTGCCAGGTCCTGCAGGCTCATATTGCCATTGGCCTGCTCAACGGCTTTGATAATGCTTTTGGCAACATCACCCTGATAAAAACCTGCGCTGCCTTTGTGTGAGATCAGGCGTAACGTGCGCGCAAGGTCGGGTTGTGTAAGTGTCTCGCCTACCTGATAGGGACTACCATCGTCATGATAAAAGGCGGCAGCAGATGCGGGATCTTTTTTAAGCCTGTCGGCTACACGGGTTAACGAAGTGGATAGGTCGTGATCTACTCTAAATCCATGACTGGCCAGTCTGATAGCAGGTTTTAATACCTGTTTTAATGAAAATGTACCATAGTCAGATAGAGCCTGAGTCAGGCCTTTCACCGTACCGGGTACACCTACCGCCAGACCGTGGAAACGTGAACGGTTTTTGACAACCTCACCCCTGTCATCGAGATACATATCCCGATGTGCAGCGCTCGGCGCCATCTCACGATAATCTATCGCCACGGTTTCATTTTTATCGGCCCGGTGTACCAGCATGAAGCCGCCACCGCCCAGATTGCCCGCTCTAGGCAGGGTCACGGCCAGTGCAAATCCAACCGCGACTGCTGCGTCTACTGCATTACCACCCTGTTGCAGGATTTCTACACCAACCTGAGTGGCGATGCCCTGCTGTGATGCCACCATGCCATGTTCTGCCCACACCGGCTGGGCCAGACTGGCATAGTTGAGGATAGGGGGGCTGGCCAGTACCGATACAAAAGGTAACAGGGAAAGACTCAGAATTACAGGATTGAATAGACGTAGAAAATTGACCACAAAAGTTATCACGTGTGAACCCCTTTAGTATTCAGCAGACTACCAAGAGTAGCATGCAAGACAATCGATAGTCAGGCGCTAATCAAAATCATGCAACGCGGCATGAAACTCTTCAACCTTATTGATCCTTTCACGAGCTTCACGCCCAACCTGATTCAGCATGGCAATGCTTAACAGATGGATTAAAGAGCTGGCTGCCGGATAACTGTCAAACGGGCCTGCGCCGGATACTTCAGCATGTAGTACCCAGGTCGCGTAGTTGATGGAGGCACCCACATTGGGCTCAGTGAGATAAAGGATCGGGATACCCATTTTATGAATCGCCTTGATAGCCTCACGAAAGCGTAAGGTTCTGCGTCTAAAGCCAATGGCAACAACAATATCGCCTGGTTTAAAATCCACCATCTGTTCAGCTAGTGTGGAAGCTTCTGAAATCAGTAACTGAACATCTCCGCGAACCTGTAAAAACTGCCAGCGTGCATAGTCAGCGAGGAAGTGGCTATGACGAAAACCCAGTAACCAGATTCGATTGGCTTCAACAAGACTTTTGCCTATACGTTCGATTTTACGGGGATCCAGAGCTTCAAAGGTACGCGTCATATTGGAGAGCTCCTGTTCCATCTGGCGACGCAGATAGGAATCTGGAATATCAATCTCAGATTCCTGGCTGAGCATATAAAGTGGAGAGCCCCAGTTCTGGTTTTCTCTGGTTAAGCGTCTTGCCTGCTCAAAGCTTTCATAACCCAGTCGACGAAACAGGCGTGTTGCTGCTGCTTTGGACACACCGGCTAACTGAGCCAGTTCGGTTGCCGTATAGCTGGCCATATCGCCAGGAAAGTCGAGAATTAAATCCGCCAGCTTACGCTCGCTGGGAGGCAGGTCCTGGTAATGGTTTCTAATTCTACTGAGCGTGGACTCATTATCTTTTTTTGAGGTCATGCAGGTATCTCCATACATCTCATTAATTCTATTTATAGAATAACACTCTTTTCCGACTGAAATTATAATTTCAAAAATCTGGACTTATTGAAATTATTGTTGCAAGATTGCTCCATCGTATTTCAGAACATAGCAACAATGCAAGCTACTGAATCAACATTTCAGCGTATTGCCGGTATAGCTGCCACCTTGAGCTATCGGCTGAGTCAGGTGACCGAAGTGATCGTTATTATCCTGATGGCGGTACTGGTACTGGATGTCTGGTTGGGCATTTTTGCGCGCTATTTCTCAGAATTTCCCATTACCTTTACCGAAGAACTGGCACGCTATCTGATGATCTGGATGGCGCTACTGGCGGTTTCTATAGGAATTTCTCGTCGTGCTCATATCGGTGTTCTGATAGTGTTCGATAGAACGCAGGGGATATCGCGTCATCTCTTAATGGGCGCGATTGATTTACTGGGGTTCCTGTTTTTTGCCTTTCTTTTCTACTATGGACTCGGCTTCACCATCGATGGTGCTCGTCGTCTAACCATGATTTACAGCATGCCGAAATCCATCCCTTTTGCAGCTGTGCCGGTTTCCTGTCTTCTGGCTGCGATTCAGATTGCTCTGGTGGCCGTGCGTGATCAGGCTGAATTGTTACCAGAACCCGATCAGGAGAGTATTTCGATATGATTTCTGTGGCTATCGTTTTCTTTCTACTACTCATTGTTGGTGTGCCGGTGGGTTATGTACTGGGCATTGCAGGTATTGTCGGTATTGCGCAGATTGGTGGTGAACAATTTCTGTCTATGGCGCCCAAGCGGTTTTTTGCAGGGCTGGATCTGTTCCCATTTCTGGCGATGCCGTTCTTTATCCTGGCGGGTGAGATCATGAACCGCTCAGGTATTACGCATAAGCTGGTTGGCTTTGCCGATGCACTGGTGGGTTATCTGCGCGGCGGCATGGCGCATTCCAATATGTTGGCCTCGGTGATGTTTGCAGGATTAAGCGGTGCCGCGACTGCGGATGCAGCTGCATTTGGCAATACTCTGGTGCCAGCGATGGTCAAGCAGGGCTATACACGACCTTTTGCCTGTGCAGTCACGGCTGCGGGCTCGATTATCGGGCCGACCATTCCGCCTTCATCGTTGATGGTGGTTTATGGCTCGTTGATGGGCGTTTCTATCGCCGGGTTATTTGCTGCAGGGATACTACCGGGATTATTGATCTGTCTGGTCTGTATGGCAGTGATTGCGGCCTTTGGCAGACGCTGGAATCTCCCTAAGTCTGATCAGCGCCCAAGCCTGCGACGAATTTTTTCCTCGTTTCGCGAAAGTATGCTAGCACTGGTCATGCCGGTACTGATCCTCGGCTTCATCCTGGGAGGCATTACTACACCTACAGAAGCGGCATCGATTGCAGTGGCGTATGCGCTGATTCTGGGGGGCGTAATCTATCGCACGCTGAGCTGGCGTGATATCTATGAAATGCTGGGTCGAACTGCATTGATTACTGGCGTGGTGTTTCTGATCATCGCGGCGGCGTCCATACTGGGCTGGTGGATGACCTTTGAACAGATTCCTCAAGCCATCGCTGCAGCCTTCCTGTCGGTGTCTGAAGACCCTGCTGCAATCATCTGCATGATTCTACTGTTGTTGCTTGGCATTGGCCTGTTTATGGATATCAACGCTGCGCTAATTATTCTGGCTCCGGTACTGGGGCCTTTAACCCTAACCATTGGCATGGATCCGGTGCATGCCGGCATCATGATCGTGCTGGCATTAAATATTTCGCTGATGACGCCACCAGTGGGTGCCTGTCTGTTTGTGCTCGCCTCCGTTACCGGAGAGCGCGTAGAGGCGATATCTAAGGCACTTTGGCCCTTTTTAGTGGTGGAGATTATAGTGCTGTTCGCGGTTTCCATGTGGGAAGACCTGACACTTTTTATACCCCGATTGCTGGGTCTATAAATGACTAAATCTGGCAATCTTTTTTTAATCTGATACGAAACATCGTTTAACCATACGAGGATAATACCTATGCAAAAACCAGGCTATATAAAACTAACCCTGATGGCAGCAACGCTGGCTATGGGTCTAACAGCAATGCCTGCTCAGGCAGAAAAAGTGCTGAAAATTTCTCACCTGAATCCGGGTGACCCGTTTAACAATAATTCTGGCGCGATGACATCTGTGTTCAAATCACTGGTTGAATCTGGCACCAATGGTTCGGTTAAGGTGCAGATCTTTTCCGATGGCCAGCTGGGCAAGGATAACGAGGTTATCGAACAGACACGTACTGGCGTCATCCAGTCGAATATCTCTTCATCTGGCGGTGTTGCGCAGCATTATCCGCTCATTGGTGTGTTTGACCTGCCTTTTGCTTTCCCGAATATTTCGGTGGTGCACGATGTGATGGATAAAGACAGTAGTTTTGGTAAAAAGCTGACGTCTGATATTGAGAAGAAGACAGGTCTTAAGGTTCTGGGCTTACTCGATAGTGGCGGTTATTTTGCAATCTCAAACTCAAAGCGCGCAGTAAAATCACTGGATGATATGAAAGGTCTGCGTATCCGTACTATGACTCTGCCAACTCACGAAGCGATCATCTCGTCTCTGGGTGCTAAACCAACACCTCTGCCCTGGGCTGAAGTGTATACCGCTCTACAAACCGGTGTAGCAGATGGTCAGATGAATCCTGTTCCGATTATTGCTTTTGCCAAGTTTGATGAAGTACAGAAATACCTGACCCTGACACAGCATGTGATTACACCTTATGTCTGGTTCATAAATATGGATTTCTACAATAGCCTGACTGATGAAGAAAAAAGTGTTGTGGATTATGCGGCAAAAGCTGCGGTTGTTGCAGGTCGAGGAATTTCTCGAATCATCGAAGCTTCAAGTCGCGGACTGCCTCATCTGACGAAGAAAATGGAAGTAAACAGTATTTCTGAAGCCGAGCGTCAAAAGTTTGCTGCAGTATCTCAGCCAGCGGTTGAAAAACTGATTGAAGAAAAATTTGGTGCTGAAGGTATTGATATGCTGAAAGCGATGAGTGCTTCAATCAAAGAAGCCTCTCACTAAGTTTGACAGCTATAGCTGGCCGGTCCTGTCGTGATCGGCCAGTTTTTTTAAACACAAAAAATTTGTGAAATACCTGATACAAAAAATATAAAAGATGAATAATAAACTCCCTGATTACTGGTTCAGCCTGACGATGAATCCATCAGTGCAACAGAAGGCTGATTACCCAGACGAATTGATGCCCTTATTTAATGCGTCGGCGCATGATAAGGCGCGACAGATTATCTCTTCCTGGCCGGGCTATGCGCCAACACCTCTACGTGATCTGTCAGGTCTTGCGAGTGAACTCGGCGTCGCATCGGTACATTACAAAGATGAAAGTCAGCGCTTCGGATTAGGGAGTTTTAAACCTCTAGGTGGCGCCTACGCGGTAGCTTGCCTGCTGATGCGAAAGATAGCGCAGGCAACTGGAGAATCTAATATTCAAACGCAGGATATCTTTGATGGCAAATATGCTGACATTGTATCGGCTATTACGGTCACTTCTGCTACCGATGGCAACCATGGTCGATCAGTAGCCTGGGGTGCTCAGATGGCGGGCTGTCGTAGTGTTATCTATATTCACCAAACTGTTTCTACACAACGTGAACAGGCTATTGCTCAATATGGGGCTGAAGTCAGGCGTGTCAAAGGAACCTATGATGATGCCGTTCGTGAAGCGCAACAAACTGCTAAACAACAGGGCTGGTATGTGATTCAGGACACCACCGATGGTGAAGAGGTGGAAAACACCCTGAATATCATGCGCGGCTATACCATGCTGGCAGCGGAATCTATAGAGCAATTACCCTATCAGTCAGCGCCAACACATATATTTTTACAGGCCGGGGTGGGTGGTATGGCAGCAGCCGTGCTGGCACATTTCTGGCAAAGTTATGGCGCGCAACGACCACTCTCAATTCTGGTAGAACCGGATACTGCCGCCTGCTGTTTTCTCAGTATCGAAGCTGGGCAACCCGAAGTAGCCCCCGGTTCACTGGACAGTATTATGGCAGGCCTTGCCTGCGGAGAAATATCCACGCTGGCCTGGCAGGTACTGCAACCCGGAGCACTGGCTGCAATACAGGTGCATGACGATGCAGCAGCAGACTGCATGCGTTTACTGGCTGATAACCGCTATGGCGATGGCTCAATCGTGGCCGGTGAATCTGCGGTAGCGGGTCTGGCTGCATTGATTGCAACGATGCAGGATGCAAAAGCCAGCCAGCAACTCGAACTCAATGAACACAGTCGTATCCTATTGTTAGGTACAGAAGGGGCCACAGACCCTGATGCCTATCTGCAAATAGTTGGCCGCACAGCTGAGGAAGTCTATGACTGAAAATCTAAAAATTAATTCTGAGCGTCTTTCATCACGCATAGCTGAACTTGCACAGATTGGAGCGATTGAAGGCGATGGTGTTTGCCGACTGGCGCTGAGTGATGAGGATCGACAGGGGCGCGATCTGGTGTGCGAATGGATGCAGCAACTCGGCTTACAGATCAGTATCGACCGTGTTGGCAATGTCATCGGAATACGTGCTGGGCAGGAAGATGTGGAACCCGTACTAACCGGTTCGCATATAGACACCGTGGCTACGGGTGGTCGTTATGATGGCAACCTGGGCGTACTCGCCGGGCTTGAAGTGATTGCTACGTTAAATGATGCCGGTATCACTACACGTCGTCCGGTAGGTGTTGGTTTTTTTACCAATGAAGAAGGTGCGCGATACGCTCCGGATATGATGGGTAGCGCGGTTCATCAGGGTTTTCTGGATCTTGACGAGGTACTCGCCACGCGTGGTATTGATGGCAGTATCGTAGGTGAGGAGCTGGCGCGCATTGGTTATGCCGGTGATACCAATGTTGGCCAGTTTCGTGCCGGCTGTTTTGTAGAATTGCACGTTGAGCAGGGCCCGGTTTTAGAGCAGGAAGGTTTTCAGATTGGTGCAGTCACTGGGGTGCAGGGAATTTCATGGACCGAGTATCGATTGCAGGGCGTATCCAATCATGCCGGTACCACACCCATGCACCTGCGACATGATGCAGGTTATGTGGCTGCAGCCATTGCAGTGGAAGCACGTCGTATTGCCAGGGAAATGGGCGGCTCGCAGGTGGCAACGGTAGGTGTGACTGAGCTGGTACCGAATCTGGTCAACGTGATTGCCAAACAGGCATTGCTCACTGTCGATCTGCGTAATATGGATGAAGGGCTGTTGCAGCAGGCAGAACAGCGACTTGCAGATTTTATTCAACAAATCTGTGAACAGGAAGGGGTCGCGTTTAGCGCGCATAAGCTGGCGCGCTTTGAACCGGTGATCTTTGATGACGGCATGGTCGATCTGGTTGAACAGACTGCTTTATCACAGGGTTTAAGCTGCAAGCGTATGCCATCAGGTGCGGGTCATGATTCTCAGATGTTTGCACCCAATTGCCCAACCGCGATGGTGTTCGTACCGAGTCAGGGCGGTATCAGTCACAATGTTGCTGAATATACCGCGCCGCATGAACTTGAAGCAGGCGCTAATGTGTTGCTGCAGGTTGTATTAAATCGAGCTAATCAATAGGGATACTCAGATGACAAGAGTGTTAAAAACCGCCGCAGCACAACTCGGGCCTATTGCACGAGAAGAATCGCGTAGCTCCTGCGTTAATCGAATGATTGAGTTGATGCGTGAAGCCAAAGCAATGGGGGCGCAGGTAGTCGTATTTCCCGAGCTGGCATTAACCACATTTTTTCCTCGCTGGTATATGCAGGATCAGACGGAAATAGATCAGTTTTTTGAAGCCGAAATGCCGAGTCCAGATACCCGGCCTCTTTTTGAAGAAGCGGCAAAACTGCAGATAGGGTTTTATCTTGGCTACGCTGAGCTTGCCGAAGAAGAGGGCGTAACCCATCACTACAATACCTCTATACTGGTGAATGCTCAGGGTAAGATTGTAGGCAAATATCGTAAGATTCATTTACCGGGGCACCATGAGCATGAACCCTGGCGAGCATTTCAGCATCTGGAAAAAAGATATTTCGAACATGGCAATCTGGGCTTTTCAGTGTTTGATGCTTTTAATGGCCGAATGGGTATGTGTCTGTGCAACGACAGGCGCTGGCCGGAAACCTTTCGTGTCTTAGGTTTGCAGGGTGCTGAAATGGTCATGCTGGGATATAACACTCCGGTACATTATCCGCCAGCACCGCAACATGATCACCTGCAGTGTTTCCATAATCATCTGGTGATGCAGGCCGGTGCCTACCAGAATGGTACCTGGGTGGTGGGTGTGGCTAAGGCAGGTAAGGAAGAAGGCTGCGATCTGATTGGTCAAAGCTGTATTATTGCGCCAACTGGAGAAATCGTTGCGCAGTGTTCAACTCTGGAAGATGAGCTGATTGTTGCAGACTGCGATCTGGATCGCTGTAAGGAAATTCAGCAAAATATCTTTAATTTTAAGGCCCATCGTCAACCAGCTGATTATACAATAATCACTCAGCATTGAAATATCTGTTGATCAGTGGTTTCTTAGCTTTTAAATGCTTTATTGCTAAAGATGCGTTGCTTGGCCAGCTCGTATTTTTGCTGACTGATCACCGCTTCATCCTTCAGGCGGCGCAGCTCTTTTAATTCCTGTGTTAAGCGCTGTGTATTATCCAGACTTGCTTTATGTTGGGCGCTAATGATGTAGCTGGACAGGCTTTCCAGAAAGTCATCAAATGATGTCTTATCCGGATTATGATTGATCAGTTCGAGGATGGCGATGCGTCCATACTGGCTATAGTAAAATATTCTATTCTCAGCTTTAAACAGACCGAATAAAAAGCTGGTTAGGCATAAGGTCACGGCCAATATGGTCAGAGTAAAGGCTAAAGAGGAATGACTTGCTGAGCCCTTAAACCAGTTTAGATAAATCAGCATCATGCTGATGATGGCAAAGATGGCTGAACCGATAAGCCAGCTTTCAGCTAATTGAAATCGTCGTACAGGCCTGGGATCCAGATAGGTCAGGTTAATACGGAATTTTTGTTTGCTACCATACTTACGTTCAATACGCTGGTAGCACTGGATGTCATTGAATATAGTGAAATGATATAGCAGGCCTTTTAGATGACTCTGTTGAGTGAATTCCTGATTAATCTTTTTTACGTGAACCTGTTCTTCATCGGTAAACAGGGTGATTTCTTCATCAGTGTTATAATTGGTTTCTTCCATAATGATCTTTTTCTAATGTTGGCTGAGAGAAATCGTGGTTTGTGAATAACGGCCGAGTACCATAACATGCTAAAAACTATTTCGAAAATTCTACCTTTACCTTATCACTGAATATAGAAAAAATCACAGTTATGCTGGCTAAAATCCGTTTGCTTGTTATTGTGCTGAGTATGTCTGGAGTTGGGGGCTGTGCAGATTTGGGTTATTACCTGCATTCAATGCAGGGGCATTTCAATATTATCCAGCAAAAGCGGAATATGGATGAAATCCTGCAGGATGAGACTATTCCTGATCGATTAAAGCAGCGCCTGCATCTGGTGCAGGATATACGCAGCTTTGCATTCGCCGAATTGAAGTTGCCTGAGTCAGATAGCTATACAGAGTATGCAGATTTAAGGCGCAACTATGCCCTGCAGAACCTGTTTGCGGCAGAAGAGTTTTCGGTTAAAGCAAAACAATGGTGCTATCCCGTAGTCGGCTGTGCGGGTTATCGAGGCTTTTTTGATCAGCAAAGGCTGGAGGAATTTGTCAGCGGGTTGCGCGAGCAGCACTATGATATTTATGTGGCGAATGTCTCTGCCTATTCTACGTTGGGCTGGTTTGATGATCCGGTGCTGAATACCTTTATCAACTGGCCGGATGAGTTTCTGGCGGGTTTGATCTTTCATGAGCTGGCTCACCAGCAGCTTTATGTGGATGGCGATAGTCGTTTTAATGAATCCTTTGCCACAGCCGTACAGCATGCCGGGGTAGAAAAGTGGTTGCAGCAGCAGGGGCTTGAACAGCGGCTTAAGCGCTATCGTCAGCGCAGGGCTAATCGACAGAAGGTGTTCGATTTGATCAAGCAGGCGCGTGTTGATTTACAACAGCTTTATCAACGTGATATAGCCGATGAAGAAAAAAGAAGGCTGAAGCTCGAATATCTACAGGATTTAAAGCAACGCTATCTAGCCTTTTCTGAAGCTATACAGCATAGCGATGGATTTCAGCGCTGGTTTGACGGGGAATTAAATAATGCAAAGCTGGTTTCCGTTTCAACCTATAACGACTGGGTGCCCGTGTTTGAACAAATCCTGCAACAGCAGCAGGGAGATTTTGCAGCATTCTATAAGCAGGTGTTACGACTATCTGAGCTACCCCGCCAACAACGCAGGCAATGTTTTGAT
>JBNKPX010000084.1:0-14350 GCA_050295575.1 Gammaproteobacteria bacterium
AAGTCATATTACAGTACATACCTATCCCGAAAGCCATCCTGAGAATGGGATATCCACCTTTCGTGCGGATATCGATGTCTCTACCTGTGGACGAATTTCACCGCTAAAGGCCTTGAACTACCTGATACATTCATTCGAATCGGATATCGTTATCATGGATTACCGGGTGAGAGGGTTCACTCGTGATGTGAATGGCAAGAAGCATTTTATCGATCATAAAATCAATTCAATTCAGAACTATCTGGCACGTGATTCGCGCGAGCGTTACCAGATGGTTGATGTCAATGTGTATCAGGAAAATATTTTCCACACCAAGATGGTGTTAAAGGAGTTTGATCTGGATACCTATTTGTTCGGTGTGGATGCGGATGATGTCGCACCCAAGGAACAGCGCATGATCAGTGAAAAAATTCGCCGTGAAATGATGGAAATATATTATGGCAGGAACATTGGTCGCAGTATGCGCTTGACCTAGGGCCTGTTAACTGCTGTTACTTGCCCTGGTCGAAAAAAACCGACAGGCTTCTGAAATACTCAGCATGTGAAGAGATACTTCCATGATCACTGTTCACTATGATTTGAGTTTCGACCTGTTCAGGCTTAAGAGCCGCTATCAGGCTTTCGCTATTCTTCCTTGGCACGGTCACATCATGATCTGCCAGTAATATTAAAACCGGTTGCGTCAATTGCTCGCTTCTGGATACGGAATCAAAACAATCCTTTAATAATATACTCACGGGAAACACAGGGTAGTGTGACTTTGCCACATTTTTAATGCTGTCGTAGGGTGTGACCAGTGCTACTTTGTCGATCTTTCTTTGAGTGGCCAGATATATTGCTACTCCTGACCCCAGGCTGCGACCAATCACGCTGATACTGCTATGTTTATCCTTGATAGCATCGTATAGCGTTAGAGCATCCTCGAAGAGTGCCTGCTCGCTGGGTTTTCCACTACTACCGCCAAAGCCTCGATAATTCACCAGATAGACCGTGTACTCAGCAAGTGCCTGACCAAATCCTGAAATATTATTCTCTACTGCTTCGGCATTGCCCCCGAAATAAATAATGGCCGGTTTTTTCTGATGCATTTGCCAAAGTTTCAGGCGATGCTGATGCGAGTCTATCCAGATTTCCTGTGCCTGTGTTGAATAGGCTTCAGGAGTTGGGAAGTACATAAGGTCACGCTGCTTGACGTACAAAATCAGGCAGGCAAGAAAATATATAAATACGAGGAATATTATGAACTTTATCATGTTCGAAGTTTACAGGTTTGCTAGAGCATCCACCACATTCAACTAGTCCGCAGGAACGGTTCTTTCGCTGGCCCACATTCTCAGATAAGCAATTTTTTCGGCCATCACGATAGAAAGCGGACGGGTATTTCTGATCTCTTTGATCACATCCTCGGTTTCAATCTGCTGACCGTTAAAATGATTTGCATAGATAACAGCAACAACCGCCTGTTCAATTTCTGAACCAGAGAATCCTTCGCTAGCCTCTGCTATTTTATTCAAATCAAGCCTGTCTGTCGGAAAATCTCGTTTATTAAAATGTATTTTAAAGATCAGTTCCCTGACATCGAGTTTAGGTAAATCAACAAAAAAGATTTCATCCAGGCGACCCTTACGAATAAGCTCTGGTGGTAAATCATCAATTTGATTAGCGGTAGCTACGATAAACACCGATTGTTTTTTTTCTGCCATCCAGGTCAGTAAAGTCGCCAATATTCTTTTCGATGTGCCATCGTCTTCACCACCTGAAGAAATGCCTTTTTCTATTTCATCAATCCAAAGGACGCAAGGCGCCATCGCTTCTGCGGTTTGTAATGCCTGGCGGATATTACGCTCGGTTTCTCCAATATATTTGTTGTACAGCATGCCGAAGTCCATGCGTAGTAGGGGAACACCCCACACACCGGCTACTGCTTTTGCAGCCAGGCTTTTACCACAGCCCTGGACACCCAGCAGTAAAATGCCTTTGGGTTTATCTAGCCCTTTGGGTATGTCCGTTCCACCCTGAAAAACGTTCCGCCTTTGCTCTAGCCATTGTTTAAGGCGGTTCATGCCGCCGAGTTCAGAAAACTGAGCGGTGTCGTATTCAAACGATAAAATATCGTCGCGGTTGAGCAGTTTATATTTCGCGTCGATAACATCGGGTATGTCAGCCTCAGAGATGGCATTATCATCGATGATGGCGTTACGAATGAGTCGTTTGGCATCGCGGTAACTCAAACCGGATAGATTCTGGATCAGTCGATCCAGCGATTCTCGGTCAGTCTTCACTCTGGTGCTGGTTTCTTTTGCCCACAGCACTGCTTCTTGCTGAATCAAATGTTCCAGGTCATTCGCGTTGGGTAGCCGTAGCTGGAAATTAACGGCTAATTTACTCAGGCCCATCGGTAAATCGAGTTGAGGGCTAATGAATACCAATTTACCCTTGCTGTTTTCGAAATTCATCGCGATTTCCTTGATCAAACGCTGGTTTACCGGATCCTGGATATAGGGATGAAAATCGAGCAGGATATACACTCCTTCGAATTTGGATGACTTGATATGTTTTAAAACCTGTAGTGGTTCTGATACATGAGCTTGAGTGCCGAGGTCAAGGTCCTGCCGTTGCATGCCTTCGGTGATCGACCAGCTGAATACCGGAATCATGGATTCCATGGATATTTTAGTCAGTAGATCCAGCGCTCGGCGCTCTTCAAAAGACTCGATATAGATAATGGGTACATGACCACCGATTAATAATTTAAGGTCGTTTCTGTCTGACATGCTTAATACCTGGGGTTTAACCAAAAAGCCTCTGTGAGGTTTTGCTGTCTGGGTGTCTGTTTATTTCAATTTCGTAATAGGCTTTAAGTAGATTTTTTTCTATCCCAAGCTCATCGCGCAATCTATCAATATCCCAGTCCATATATTTCTTATAATCCACTTTATCCAGGCGCTGGCAGTCTGAGATGTATCCCAGTCGTACGGCATCTTTAAATATTTGAATTTCTTCATCATTGAATTTATAGGGGCCAGGGTACAGGTATTTGGCAGCCAGGCTAAATAGCTTTTCTTCCGTCTGGGACACTCTATTGGTACTTCCCATGGTGAAACCAATGACAAAAGCTTCATCTTTGGGCAATAAACCGCGTCCGAGCAGAGCATGGATACAATCATGGGCCTGAATATCGACGGCTCCGTTAAATAAATCGATAACGGGGATGTCAAATTTTGGATTTTCTATCAGTTGAATCACCAGTGGGATATCATCCTGCCCAGCCATAATATGTGCCGCACTATCGATGATCTGTTTCAGGGTGACTTGTTTAACGTCTAAAGGAACGATCCAGTCACGCCAGCTTGTTGTGTTGTCGGGTAATTGTGTCATGGGTTTTCCTTGATTAAGCCCGCTGGGGTTTGAATTTCCAGGCTTTATGGTAAGTGAATAAATACATCCCATACAGGCAGGATAATCCGATCAGGAACCAGATGATGACCCATATTATTTCAGGGATGAAAGTAAGATTTGACAGTGTCGCACCATCGCCGACATGACGACCATCGATGAGCACCAGCGGGCTGCGTATCGCATCAAGAACGACGAACACCGCGATAAACTTAAGAAAGTATCTCAGGTTTTTTGAGCGGGATAGTCTGCTGGCTAGAGCAAATGTCACTAACATGAGAGTTAGTATCAGGTACGTCGAAATACTTCCTGCCCAGAGTAACAGTGCAAGCAGTATTGTTGCTTCAATAATTAACAGGATCGCTATTGAGCTTATCGTGTTGCTTCGTTCGGTTAGTAAATACAACATCATACCAAATAATGCACTACCTGCGTATCCGCTAAAACTGACCAGGAATCGTATGCCACCCTGAGTTAAACAGAGACCCGAACCATTATAATTCAGTTTAATCGAAAGAATTTTTCCACCTGAAGCCAAAGCCGATATTCCATGACTGATTTCGTGAAAAAATGTTTCTGTCCAAATAAATGGCAGCCTTACATAAGGTATGAAGTTGATAATAATTGCTAAACAAATGAGTAGTAACAGCCGGTGTTTGAAGACTAGGGTATTCATAGGATGAAGTGAAAAGGAGCGAAGTGATCACTTCGCTCCTGACCAATTAAAGCGAGCCTTTGGCAGCCATGTCCATATACTTATCGGTGAATCGCATTTTGATATTAGATTGACTCCCTAGTACCGTTCCGTCAGCCATCTCAATGCCAATGAAATCGGGTGAATCTGCGCCATTACCAAAAAGACCTTTGTCAAAACTGAATTGACGAACGTATTGCATGGTTTTATTAAGCGAATCGGTGCGAGTGAACTTTACTGCGTCAGCGGGGCTGTAATACATTGCGGTTGTTTTTAACTGTGCAACGAATTCAGCTTTGGTGCCACCCGCCAGGTTGGCCATATAATCGATAGCACTGCGCGACTGTTTACCCTTACCGGACATGATTGACATGGTTTCATACCAGGCACCGGTGAGTGCTTTTTTGAAGCGCTCATCTGAGTCAGTTCTGACAAAAGCAATATCGACAATTTCACCTGGGATACTGGAAGAATCGAACAGTAGTTTAGATCCTTTAGCACCGACCACTTTCTGTAATGGGGGATTCCAGGTAACTACGGCACCATTATCATCAGTGACATAAACCGCAGCGATATCGGCATCTGACTGATTGACAACACGTACATCACGTTCAGACAAGCCATTCATATCCAGTGCACGCGCCAGCATATAGTGAGATACGGATAGCTCAACCAGTCTGATATCCCTGCCTTTCAAGTCGGAAATTTTGCTGGCGTTGCGCGCTACTATGCCATCATTACCATTAGAATAATCTCCAATGATTAGCGCGGTTGTATCAATACCTCCAACTGCGGGAATGGTAAGCGCATCCATATTGGTTGCCGTTACACCATCATATGTACCTGCGGTATACAGGTTAATGGATTCGATATAATCATTGACCAGTACTACATCAATTGAGATGCCGTATTTATCGGCCCATTTTTTTACAATGCCTTTATCGCTGGCATATCCCCAGGGTTCCCAGCCTGTGTAGTGCGACCAGGCAAATTTAAAATTATCCTGAGCTAAACCTGCTGTTGAAATAAGCAGCAACCCGATGGTTGCGATAAGTCTAAAAAAATTCATAATTTTTCTCCTTAAGTTTTCTAAATTTACTTTTTATCGATGATTAACAGGCCCATGTCTTCTTCCATTTTTCCGGCTATCGCATTGCCACCTTCCATATCGTTGATTGAATCGCCCATTTTCTGTGTAAGCGTATCCATTTCCAGAATAGACTCAGCCATCTTTGGTAATGCATTACGACGAAATTCGCTGATATCGGTCAGTGCCGCCTCGACATTATTAAATGCAATCTTTAACTGCTCAATGTCGAGTTGGGCCTGAGTGGCCTGTTTCTGAATTTCTACACCCTGATTTTTCAATGATTCAGAAGTGCCAACGATTAAATCATTGGTAGTATCGGTGACTGATTGTACACCGTGTAGTACTTTTTTCTGTCGTACCAGGGCAACCTGTAAGGTCGCAGCGGTATTCAGTGCCGTAATGGTGACGTTTAGTGCTCGGTCAACACCCTTGATCAACTCCTTGTTGTTGCGGATGATGACTTCAGTAGCAAGTACTCCCTGTTGGTTAACGGCAAGCTGTTGTTGCAGATCCATGATGCGTTGGCGCAACGGAAACAATACCTCTTCCTGCAGGAATTTCATGCGCTCATCATTGGCAGCCACCTGGGTTTCAATAGCCGAAGATAATTTTTGATCCAGCAGTTGCCCGAGTTTAATGTATTCTTCGAGCTGGAATGTTAGCTCGCGCATGCGCCGCTGGTCATCGAGTAATGTTTTGTTGTCTCTTTCCAGGGTTGATTTTCCATCTTTCAGACTATTGACGATATCCTGAATGACAGCGCCGACTACCTGGTATTTGGCAAACCAGCGTGACATGGTGGTACCCACTCCAGGAATCTTGGCCAGTAGTCGACGTATAGTACTCATGGTGAAATCGACGCGGTTTGGATTGATGGTATTGACCTGTTCCTGTAACGAAAGCAGGCTGGTTGCGACTTCTCCACCATCTTCAGCTTCCTTAACCAGCAGCGTCATCGGCTGTGACAGCAGCTGGCTTTGCTTTGCCAGTTCAAGCTGTACCTTTTTGCCCAGGTTGGTAATAGCTGCAGACTGTTTTTCCTGCGCAGCCAGATCTTTTGCATCAATAGATAATATCGTGGCAACCACAGATTCAGCCTGTTTGGCTAATTCGATATCTTCTTCAGTTGCGGCCACCGCTTCGTCCTGATTTATTTTTAATTCTGCGGCAAGGTCGGTCTTATCTAAGACCTCTAGTTTTTCATCGGTAGTTACTTGCATAAAAGACTCCGTCGTTTTTCCTTTTATAAAGTTAATTTGAAAATTGATCAGTTCTGGATATCAGACGCTTTAACTCCTGCATGGCGTCTTCCATATCCACATGAGCTCTATTTTGTTTGGTGTCTATATTGGCCAGTCTGGTGGCGACATGATCCAGTTGAGTGAGTGCTTTCTCGTTGATCAATAAAAGCTCATTCACTCGTTTCATCTGTTCGTCTTTCAGGGCCAGGCGTGTTTTTAATTCATTTAATCTTTGTTGGCCGGTTGCAGAGTTATCGTCAGCAATTTTTTGCATCTCTCTGGATATTCTACTTCTGTCAATGGTACTGATGCTTTTCAATGCAATGGCAACATTTTCCAGGTTGTCCAGTCCGTTTAAAAACACTTGTTCGGCAATAGACAGGTAACGGTTATAGGTGATTTCTGATGTATCCAGCTTGTGGTTAAGGATCGCATGAAAATTATCGTATTTAACCCGAAACAATTTAACCTGTGTGAGCGCCTGATCGTTATTGATCCCTTTTAATTCGTTCTCCAGATGCTTGAGAGTGTCGATTCTTCTTTTCTCAAGCTCTTTGCGAAAATAGGTGACATATTGATTGGCATGTTCATCGCCTTTGACAAAGTATTCATACATCCAGTTAAGTAGTGTTACGCTACCACCAGCGGCCAGCGCGCCTAAAGCGATTGGATTGCTGCCGAAAAGCAGTGCGTAAAATCCCCCCAGCGCACCAATGGTTGCCGGATAAATCGTTAATGGACGTTGCAAAGTCGTGCCCACAACCGCCTTTTTAATTGCTCCGGGTGTTAATTCCTGGCTCAGGTTTTGCTTATTCATCTTTAGGCTAACCAGAAGGTTAAATGGTTTCTCTAACCAGGTTTATTTCAACTCGGGGCAGTCGATAGTTGTATTTTCGAGAGCTCTCACCAGGTAGTTTTGGCAGTGGCTTTGCTGAGCCGAAACCAATAGCACGGGCACGATTAGGGGCAATACCATGAGTGACTTCTATGTAACGCAAAACAGCATCAGCGCGTTCCTGCGATAAAGCTAGATTGGCATTTTTATCACCACGTAAGGCTGTGTGCCCGCGTATCTCAATGCGAAAATTCGGGTAGTGGTTTAAATCCACAATTTGTGCATCAATCTGTCTTTTTCCTTCAAAGGTCAAATCGGATGTGCCGCTGACAAATACGATATGATGGGTTTTCAACGATCCGATAGTTTCCAGCTGATCCCATGCTTTGGCCGATAGTGGCTTGAAGGATTGATGAGCGGTTCCAGTTTTATTGCTCTGTTGTGCAAACCCAGAGTTATTCATAAAGGCTGTATTCAGTTCATCAATAAATTGACTGTTGATCAGGCGGTAAGGGTCTTCATCGGGAATAGGGTTGCTATTGAAGTCATTATTTTCCAGCAGTATATCTACTGCTGACTCTATTGACATAATCAATGCTTCATCTGAATAAGTTCCAGTAATGCCATACCAGTCCTGTACATTATCGATTAGCGAGACCCATTCAACGCCTTTTAGCAATGTGTTTGCCTGGGTATCGCTTACTGAGTATTGATCACTGATATCCTTGATCAGTTCGTCATTGTTTTCGCGGTAGAATTTCAAGGTCTGGTAATACGCATTAAGAAGCAGTTTAACCAGGTCGGGATTCTTTCTTACGGTTTTCTGCGATGCGATCAAGATATCAACAATCAATTGTCTGGTATCTTCTGTACCCAGCAGACGTACGATGCCCTTGTTAGAGAGTGCTTTGGTTACTTCGGGTTCCCACACCACTGCGACATCAACCTGCTGCTCAAGCAAGGCTTTTAATGCCGCTTGTGAGCCATCAGTTTTGACCTGGTATTGCGGGTTTCTCAGGCTTTGTATATCGAAATGAGAGGAAATGGCCTTGAGCAGGTGGTGACTGGGGGAGTCAGGAGTAAATGCAACGCTGTAAGGTTTGGTTTTTAAATCGTCAAGTGAGCCGATTTTATTTTTCAGAGATATAATGGCATCTCCGCCTTTGGATTCATCGATGACCGTAACAATGGGGCCTGGGTAGTCATAAGATTTACCATTTAACAGGTAACTATCTACCGTGGCGACAGCAAACTCATAGTCACCATTTTTTAATTTATCAAATCGCTCCTTATAATTCGCCAGGTCATCAACGCATTTGATGCCATAGCCAGACCGATAGAGTCGTTTCCTTATTTCTGGTGAACACAGAGGAAAATAGCCAACCCAACCATCAACGCCGATGTGAATGGTGCCTTTTTTAGCTCTGGCATCCGTGGCGCTGGTTTGGTTGATATCATTGAGCATAGGCTCTATAAAACGCCAGGCAACAGTTGCTATCATTCCGACAACGAGGATGACTAGCGCTAATTTGACATGTACTTTCACCGTTACTGATCCTGAAAGGAGTTAACGTTAAAATCGTCAACTTCGGCCAGAACTGATTCCAGGCCTCTTGCGAGCTCCGTTGGGTTGTTGGCCGATTTGTAAATTGTCACTCCTGCCTGATTTAATGAGTGATTGCCCGCGATACAGAATCCAATCGTGTGCAATACCACTGGAGATTCCTGTATTAACTTCTGCACGGTATCACTGGGGTCCTGTCCATTACTGGCCACACCATCAGTAACCACGACGAGATGATACTCACCATAACCCAGTTGCTTTTGCGCTTGTTGGCTTAATGATTTATACGCATGGTCAATTACGGCGTTCAGTGGTGTTCCTCCACCTGCAGTAGCGTGATTAATTTGTTCAATTGCCTGTTGTTTGGAGCTTTGTCCCAGTTTGGCTCCTTCGTATACGCCGTTATTGTCAAATATCGCAAGCCCTATATTGGCGTCTGTCGGAATCTTTGAAATAAATTGGGTCACCGACTGCTTGGCGACCGCTATCTTGGCTTTTCCATTTGAGCAATTAACTTCATTCATGCTGCCTGATCCATCAAATACCAGATAATAATTTTTCTTGACCAGATTATTATCTACGGCGCTTTTCGTATCCTGCATTGTCGGCCACTTGTTATCGGTAGGCCGCATTGAATAGTTAGCTGTGTTGATGGCAGCTGTCTGCGTTGGAACTGGTGTTACGCTAGCCTTCTCCGGTGCTCTAGAAGGGGTTTGATCTGGCATAAAATTAAATAAAATGATCAGCATGCCCACAAAAAATAGTATGAGTTTAGTACGATTCATGTTTAACCTGTTCCTATAAGGGCATAAAAACTTCAGTTTCAGCTTCTACCTGTATGATTCGAAATTTGACCCGCATATTTGAGCGCCATTCGTCCTGTGTTTTAGGCGCACAGGGATCTGATCCACAGATACCAGTATTGGGCTGCGCTATACCATGGCCAACGGTTGCAAATTGAGCGCTATCCATGCTAATACCCTTGGACGATGCAAAGTTAATGATTGCATCTCGAACCGCCTGGGCCCGTCCCAGACTCAGGTTGCGTGCAGACTGTTTAATGCGCCCTAGAACGACGCTAGGATTGTTTTTCTTTTTAGCACGTAAATATCCCATAGGGTCAGAGTGCCCTTCGACAGAGATAATTGCACCGCCGTAGGTTGCAGCCAGATCGACCACTTTTGAAAAATCAGCTTTGTATAGCTCAGCTGAAAAGCTGGTTTGATTGGGTTTGAAGAATACGTCGAAACTAAATAGCTCTCCTTCTTCCAGTGAGTTCTGCTGCTGTTTTCGGTTTACCAGTTTGGAGACTTCATCCTTATTAAAGCGAGATTGCTGGGTTACCGTCGTGACACCGAGGGATGTTTTGAACTGTTTATAATTGATGGCAGCTTTAACCAGCTGATGGTTGCCGCTGATTAATCCGAACTGCTTTAGACCGGCATTAATTTCGCCGCTCATTTTCTCCATACGACGTGGGTAAGTTTTATCGGTAAAAAACTTTACATTGCCATCAAAATGGACAAATTCGCAATCTGCGTATAGACCTTCGGTATCAGCCAAGGCTTCCGGGCTATCCAGTAATATCTCTGCAGCTGCGGTCATTGTCTTTTTGTATTGGGTGAGCATGCTGCTGCGATTGGTAATGAGTTTATGCAGTTCTTCATCTGCTTCCATGAGCGCTTTGGCTAAATTGTGAACCTTCGATTGATGGGCCTGATAATAATCTTGACGAACAGCATAAACATCGGCAATTACTCGGTTGGCGGTTCTGGTTGACATTAATATTTTAGCGCCTT
The DNA here is from genome assembly GCA_050295575.1 of Gammaproteobacteria bacterium. Lineage (GTDB taxonomy): Bacteria > Pseudomonadota > Gammaproteobacteria > JACNJF01. The sequence goes on from JBNKPX010000084.1 coordinate 10,620, forward strand.
TTACAGAGTCTTCTGCTCCCGTACCAACACTGCCACCCGAGGTTAGGGCGAGGGCATCTGGAATAATTACAAAAGCGGCATCGACTCCTGATTCATATAATGCGGCCATTGGGCTGTTATCGGTCCCTGTTAAATCGGGTAGCCATTTTATGTTGATATCTTTTACTGAAAGATCGGCATCGCCCAGCACCCGCGCCAGATAATCCATGTGGGGGCCGTAGGCCTGTAGGGCAATCGTTTTCCCTTTTAAGTCTTTTACTTTCCTTATGTTGTTTTTGACAACTAGAGCATCACCACCGGCTGACCAGGTCATTTGGTAAAAAACGACGGGTTTGGTCGCCGGGTTTTTAGCCAGTAAATCGCTTGCACTGTTGATCATACCCAGTGTCCCGCGTAGAAAGGGGGTTTTGCCGGCCATGTAATTCTTTACCTGATTGGAGAAAACATCTTCTCGTACCAGTTTGAAATCGAGTCCGTGATTGGCGAAAATCGAACCCGTTGCTGTATTACGTTGATTTCCATTGGCGTAAATCGTCGCTATATCCCCACCCCAGGTAATGATGGGTAAGGTATTGGCGTTTGCAGATACCTTACCGACGGGGACATTCACCAGTTGGTCCATCGGCTTTAGTTGGACATATCTGGGGGCGGCATGAACACTGACGGACACAAAGCAGGCCAGTATTATCCCTAGAAGGTTTTTCATTTTAGATCTCCATCAATGATTTTTTAGCGAAATTAGTGAAGGTGTAATGTTGTGTCATTAAGAGTAGCAGTAATTCGTCGATTCTAAAGCTCTTTAATGACCGTTATGTTCTTCTTTCAATAAGGTTTGAAATGAGTCCTTATGTTTCAGGTTAAATTCTTTAACATGCTGACGCACCTCTGGGTCAAAACCTTCTTTTCGGACTGATTGTATCAAATTCATAAACTCTTCACTTTCCTTAACCTGTAGCGAGCTGCTCACCGGTGTCAGGTGGTAATCAGCAACAATGCGTCCCCCTCGTTTTATATGATCTCCATAGCCCCTGTCATCGATATAGTATTGAGACAGTACCAGCATACGAGAACCGAGGAAGCAAGCTTCAACCAGGTCATGAGTCACAAAGAAGATCGTTAGGTTTTCTGACTCCCACAATTCAAGAATAAACATCTGTAACTCTTCTCGAGTATCTGGATCAAGGGCACCGAAAGGCTCATCCATTAACAGTACTGGCGGTTTCATGATCAGGGCCTGAGCAATCGCAGCCCTTTGCTGCATGCCACCTGAAAGCTCGTGAGGGTATTTATCTGCAGCATTGGTCAGACGAACGCGGCTCAAATATTCCATGGCTTCTTCGATATGTTGGCGGTTTTTATACAGGGGATTCCACCATTGCCCCTCGGTAAAGGTTTTACCGATGATCACATTATCCAGCACTGTGCGATTAGGGAATAACGAGTAGCGTTGATACACAATGCCACGATTGGTGTTAGGGTGATAGATTTCCTGACCATCGATTTTGACCTGGCCACGATCGGGCATTTCCTGCCCTAGTACCATTTTCAACAAGGTTGATTTACCGCAACCACTGGGGCCAACAACGGTGCACAGTTCTCCCTCACGCACTGTCAGATCGATATTATCCAATACCATGTGATCGTCGTAAGATTTGTACAGGTCTTCTATGTGTAGTTTAATTTTTCTGTCGGTCATATCTTAGTCGTCCTGCTGGTACCAACTGTACTTTTTTCGGATGATCAACTGCAAACTGTAGTCAATCACAAAGCCCAGGAAGGTAATCCAGAGCACATAGGGGATAATGACTTCCATGCTGAGGTAACGACGTACCAGAAATATCCGATATCCCAGGCCATCAGTAGATGCAATGGCTTCGGCAGCTATCAAAAATAACCAGGCTGCACCCAGGCTCAATCTCACCGCACTGAGTAAGCGGGGCATGATCTGCGGTAATACAATTTTATAAACCACGGCTAGCTGGCTCGCTCCCAGGGTTAATGCCTTGACGATCTGTTCGCGCGGTACCTTGCGGGTCGCCATATAGATATCTCGTGTAATGATGGGAAATGTGCCGATTATGATCAGCATAACCTTGCCAAGCTCATCCACACCAAAGGCAATAAATAAAATGGGCAAAATGGCCAATGGGGGGATCATTGAAAAAAATGTGATAAATGACAGCATGCTGGAAGAAAAACCGGCAAACATCCCCATATTCAAACCCACCAGTAACGCCAACAGGGTGGCAATACTTATACCAATACCGATGCGTTTCAGACTACTTAAGGTATCTGTCAATAACAGGTACTGACCGGTACGTCTATCTTGCTGAAAAGCCATGCGTTCTACCGCATTGATCATGTGTGATACATCAGGTAATAATTTATCCTGCGGGTTTGCCTCCAGCCGGCTATCTGATTGAACCAGGTATACGGTAATGGCAATAATAAATGGCAGGCTAGCGAGTATAACCTTTAACCACCTTGGAGGATGAGCGTGTAATCCCCAGAATAACGGTTTTTTCATAACAACTCCCTATACGGTGATATTTTTCGGTTCAACCTGATTCGAATTAGTTTGCATAACATACGATATTTTGATGATTTGGTAATCAATGGACTTTTAAGCGGGTCGTAAACGGATTAGCTAGATCAAGGTTGTCTGATTTTCCCTGTTAGTTATTAGGCGATTCAGCATATGGAAACACTGTTCACAAGGTTGTCATTAACCCGCCAGGCAATAATCAGTACAGTAAAGTACTGGCAAATTAAAGCAGATACAAGTGTTAAGTGAGAAGAGTAAGACTAAACCTGATGAAATTGCCTGAGATCAGTTATCAACAACGTTGATTTATGTGAATTATTTTACTGTGTATGTTCAGCATAGCTTCCACCACCACAAGACGGTAAACTACCGCCCACAAAAAATCATCTATCTGGGTACAAATGTCCGATATTATTAATTACGAAGGCGTAGAACTGGAACCTCTGCACCACTTTACCGAAAAAGCCTATCTCGATTATTCCATGTACGTCATTCTGGATCGTGCTTTACCGCATATCGGCGATGGCCTGAAACCCGTACAACGCCGAATTATCTATGCAATGTCTGAGCTGGGTTTATCGGCCAGTTCCAAACATAAAAAATCAGCACGTACCGTGGGTGATGTACTAGGTAAATTTCATCCCCATGGCGATAGCGCCTGCTATGAAGCTATGGTATTGATGGCACAAGCATTTTCCTATCGCTATCCGTTGATTGACGGGCAGGGTAACTTCGGTTCACCCGATGATCCAAAATCCTTCGCCGCGATGCGTTATACCGAATCGCGCCTGGCACCATTTGCCAGAGTATTGTTACGTGAACTGGGGCAGGGCACCGTGGACTGGCTGCCTAACTTTGATGGTACCCTGCAGGAACCGCGTCTGCTACCAGCGCGTCTGCCACATATTCTGCTTAATGGCACCACCGGCATAGCGGTTGGTATGGCAACCGATCTTCCTCCTCATAATATTCGAGAGGTTGCCAGTGCCTGTATTCGACTGCTGGAAAACTCACGCTCAACCCTGGAAGAGTTACTGGAACACGTCAAAGGCCCGGATTATCCGACCGAGGCTGAAATCATTACCCCTCAGCATGAATTGAAAGCCATGTATGAGACCGGTCATGGCTCAATCCGTATGCGCGCGGTTTTTGAGAAAGAGGATGGGGATATCATCATCACTGCATT
>JBNKPX010000085.1:0-14185 GCA_050295575.1 Gammaproteobacteria bacterium
ATGTCGGATGGCGCTTTGCTCGGCAACTGCGTCCTGCGTTGCCCTACTCTCTGGCATCCCTGCCAGGATTATCCGACGCAAACATTATACCCAATAATCTTCGTGCCCTTCGTGTGCTTCGTGGTTAATCAATCATTCAACTCATTCGCGGCAACTACAGCCTACCTCTATGCGGCTAAAACCTGCCCCTGTTTTTCAGCCGATCTAAGCGCTCGATTAACACCATTCATTAAGGCCTTAATTGCGGCAGTAGTAATATTCTGGTCCTGCCCCACACCAAATACAGGATGCTGCTCGCCTACCTTTACTTCGACATAACACACAGCTGTTGCATCTGAACCCAGCCCCAGTCCATGTTCGTGATAATCCACTACGGTTATTGACTGACTAACATGTCCGGCCATAGCGGTGGCTGCAGCGTCAATAGGGCCATTGCCCTTACCAGTTAAAATCAGATCATTATCATGATATCTACTGTCTATCTGCGCAGTGACTTCTGTCTCGCTCTCATTCACAAACTGACTGGTCTGATATTGGTACGGATCGCTTACCTGTAAAAACTCTTTCTCAAAAAGCTGATGAATCGTTTCACTACTGATTTCTTTTCCCGTTGAATCACTCACCTGCTGGACGATCTTACTGAATTCAATCTGTAGACGGCGTGGCAACTCAAACCCCGCCTGCTGATGTAACAGAAAGCTTACACCTCCCTTGCCTGACTGGCTGTTTACTCTTACTACTGCATCATAGCTACGACTCAGGTCTGCGGGATCAATCGGCAGATAGGGGACTTCCCAATGTGTTCCAGTTTTTTGTTTGCTAAAACCTTTTTGAATAGCGTCCTGATGTGATCCTGAGAAAGCGGTAAATACCAGCTCACCGGCATAAGGATGTCGTGGGTGCACTGGCAATTGAGTGAATTCTTCAGCCAACTGGCGTACCTGATCGATATTGCTGAAATCCAGCCCAGGGTCTATACCCTGTGAATACAAATTAAGTGCCAGAGTAACCAGATCTACATTGCCGGTACGTTCACCATTACCAAACAGACAGCCTTCAACGCGATCAGCACCTGCCATCATTGCCATTTCAGCGGCTGCCACAGCAGTGCCTCTATCATTATGCGGATGTATGCTGATGATAAGGCTATCACGACGCTTCAGATTGCGATGCATCCATTCAATCTGATCTGCATAGGTATTAGGGGTAGACATTTCAACGGTGGCAGGCAGATTGACAATCATCTTGCGCTCAGGCGTGGGCTGCCAGATTTCAGAAACTGCATCGACAACCTCTTTGGCAAACTCCACCTCGCTACTTGAAAACACTTCGGGTGAATACTGATACACCCATTCGGTATCAGGCTGCGCCTCGGTGTATAGCTTTACCCAACGCGTACCTCGCTCGGCAATCTCCTTAACACCTGCTTTATCGGTGTTGTAGACCAGATCACGAAAGCTGGGCGCTATCGGGTTATACATGTGCAGGATTGCTCGATGTACACCTTTTAGTGACTCTACGGTACGTTCGATTAATTCTTCCCGTGCCTGGGTCAATACTTCGATAGTCACATCAGCGGGGATACGATCTTCTTCAATCAAACGTCGTACAAAATTGAACTCAGTTTCTGAGGCTGAAGGAAAACCCACTTCGATTTCCTTGAATCCCATTTCCACCAGCGCTGTGAAAAAACGCAGCTTGGTCTCGACAGACATAGGATTGATAAGCGCTTGATTACCATCCCTGAGATCAGTACTCATCCAGATCGGTGGCTTTTCCAGTACTTTATTGGGCCATTGACGATCAGTTAACTGAATGGGATTAAAGCTGCGGTATTTTTGTTCTGGGCTGGTGATCATGGTTCGCTCCGAATTAATGAGATATGCCTGATTTTGATGAAACAAAACCCTGTTGCGAACTCCTGGCGACTCTGGTGGGGTGGCTAACCCAGAGGTTTACGATTACCGCTTAACACTTGTGATGCTAATGGGCCAATCGTGCCAGGAGGAGCTTGTGACTCGCTTCGCTACCGGTTTCAGGCATGGAGAAAGTATAGGGGGTTCGCTGTGGAATTAAATTCCAATAATTACATGGATTATTAAATTTAAGGCACTTATTGCTAATTTATTTAAATTTATTAGTATATTATGCTTATATATAAATTTTCAGGGAAATATTATGACACTTCAACTCGATAGATATGATCGACAGATACTGGATATCCTGCAAAAAAATGGCCGCATCTCAAATCAGGAACTGGCAGAAGCCATCAACCTGTCACCCTCGCCTACTCTGCGTCGAGTCAAGATGCTGGAAGAGAACGGCCTGATCGATGGATATGTTGCCCTGCTAAACGCAAGAAAGCTCGGGCTATCACTCATGGCCCTGATCGGTATCAGCATGGATAAGCACATCCCCGAGCGCTTTGCACTGTTCGAATCTACGCTGGCAGACTATCCCGAGGTACTCGAATGCCATCTAATCACTGGCCAGACTGCCGATTATCAACTCAAGGTAGTGGTGGAAGATATGGATGGCTACCAGCAATTTCTGTTAAACAAGCTGACCCGTATTGAAGGCGTATCGGGGGTGCATACTTCATTTGTACTCAAATCTCCGATTAATACCACGGCATTGCCTGTGGGCTAGTGACTTAACCTCCTTAAGGTAAGAGGAATGCTAATAACCGGCATCAATTAAACAGTTTGTCTTTTATATTTTGAACACTATACTAAACATAATTTAAATATTTGGTAAATATAGTGTCCAATAACCCTGGAAATCAAAATCGTAGAGCTACTATCTTTCCAAAAAACCAGAAGATTCTTGAGCAGTTGGGGGAGAACATCAAACTCGCCCGTAAACGACGAAACTACACTCAGACACTTATATCTGAACGCACGGGATTGAGTCGAATCACCATTCGTAAGATTGAGAACGGAGATGGAAGTGTTTCATTAGGACATTATGTCTCTGTGCTTGGTGTACTTGGGTTGGTTGAGGACCTGGCAAATGTGGCCTGTGATGATAATCTGGGACGAAAGCTTCAGGATATAAAGCTAATGGGTAAGCAAACATGAGCAGGGAAATCTATGTATTCGCCGACTGGGAGGAATTTGCACAACCCACTCTTGTCGGCAGCCTACGTTCAAATGTAATCAAGAATAAGGAGCACTTTAGCTTTAGCTATGACAGCGCCTGGTTGCAATCACCAAATGCCCAAAAAATCGATCCAGAGCTTAATCTTTTCTCTGGTGAGCAGCACAGTTCAGACAGCAACAACTTCAGAATATTTTTAGACTCTTGCCCAGATCGCTGGGGCAGGTTACTAATGAAGCGCCGTGAAGCAATAATTGCGCGTCAGCAAGATCGTCGACCTCGTGTACTTTTCGAAGTAGATTATCTACTCGGCGTACATGACCTTAATCGTCAGGGTGCGCTGAGATTTAAAACAGAACTTGATGGGGAATTTCTCGATAATGATGAACGCCTGGCCGCTCCACCAATTTCCTCGCTAAAAGAACTTGAATTCGCAGTAAAGCAAGTCGAAGAAAACAATAGCGATGATGCTGACTATTTAAAGTGGCTATACATGCTAATGTCACCAGGTTCGTCTCTAGGAGGTGCTCGCCCCAAAGCCAGTGTAGTGGATAACGACAATCGCTCATGGATTGCCAAATTCCCCAGTCGACATGATGACTATGATATAGCTGCCTGGGAGTATGTTGCCTACCAGCTTGCATTGAGTGCAGATATTCAAATGTCAGCCTGTCGCATCGAAAAGCTTAACAGCCATCACCACACATTTCTGACTCAACGATTTGATCGATCAGATACAAGTCGACGACACTTCACCTCTGCTATGACACAGCTTGGTTACTACGATGGTGACTATGAAGCCAGCTATCTTGAGCTAGCCCAGTTCCTCACAGAACACGGCTCCAATACCAGAAAAGATTTAGCCCAGCTGTGGCGACGCATTGTTTTTAACATTGCCGTATCCAATACAGATGATCACTTGAGAAATCATGGGTTTATATTTCACAACGGTGGTTGGCTACTATCACCCGCATATGATATTAACCCAGTAACACCAGCAAACGGATTACATTTAAACATTACCGATACTGACAACAGCTTGAGTTACGACCTTGCTATGGAAGTTATTGATTTTTTCCAGCTGAAAAAAGTCGAAGCAGAAAAGATAAAAAGCGAAGTCTTAACGAGTGTAAGCAAATGGAAAGTAGAAGCAAAAAATATTGGACTAAGCCGAAATGAGCAACAGTCGATGGCATCTGCTTTTAATGTTTAATTTGCTACGATGATTTAATGGATGATGAAAAAACTCACCGAGCAAGAATTTTCGATCAAACTAATTTCTGAAGCCGCAGAAACAGAAATACCTAAATGCCAGATATACATTAATGAAACAGCTACTGACTCAATCCTGCAAGGCGCAATTCTTGAAGCCGCTATCAAATATCAGGAATTTTATCTCGTGTTTACAACGAATGACTGTCCTTATGAGGATACTTTAAATATTCATTATCTTGATCAAGATTTAAGGATTCTAGACCAAGCTACCTTATCATGGCCGTATGGGACGGGATCATTCATCTTAATAAACATCCTCCAGCCTAACAGGATCAGGTTTCAGTTCTTTACACGAGACGACTGGGAAATAACATTGTATCCAAAGGCGCAATGGCTGATCCCCTATTTATCTGAGCCACGTGGCGTATGGAGAAAGTTTAAATTCAATCGCTACTTCGCAATTTCAAAATCAGAACAGTAAATGTTGTATAAACTCTTTTGTTTATCGCCATTGATTCTCAACTACCTGGTAATGAATCACAAAGTTATCCGGTTCCAGCTCATATTGGTAATCCTCCGGATAAAGACGAGCAATAGTAATATCATCACCCGCAAAGGCCTTGATTGAATCCAGTGATTCCCAATAGGAGATTAATGTCACCTCAACATGCTCATTAAGATCGCGGGTAAATATCTGCGCACCTTTAAAACCTGAAGTTGACGAAGCGTCTTTGATTCCAGTTTGATACAGGTATTTGATAAACCCTGCCCTGTGAGCCTGAGGACATCTGGCTTTCCATTCTCTGGCAATCATTTTACTCCTCGTAGTATCTTACTAATCTGAAATATCATAGTTTATGATAACGTCATTGCTCTGATTCACAATTAAAAGACTACAGTTGATAAATGGGGCTATGAATGGGAATATAGCGAGAGAAAACTTCGAAAATTACATGACAAGTCGCTTGTTCAAAATGACGGAAAAGTACTCCACTCGCGAAACGCTGATGTGATAAAGACTAACTGATACAAAACTATGAAATGGACTGCAACTAATACACTGAAAGCCATTGGAGCTATTTTAATGCTACTTAGCATTTCACTTCCAATGTCTACATGCTCTGTCTCAGTTCAACCGGGTTCAACCATCGATAGCTACACGCTGTCACCGAGTGAGGACTCTAAAGAAAGCTCTTCAACACGAGAAGAGAAAATCTACGTGCTTGACCATTTTGAACCTTCAGATCCGGGAAGCTGGATTAGTATTTTAGCGTTCATCTGGCCATTATTGCTCACAGGGATTCTCAGCTGGAAGGTGAATAGAGGAGTCGATTTAACCATCAGGTTTCTCGAACCATTCTTTTTAGCTGGTTCAATTTTTGTCGTCGAATTCGCATCCACCTTTTTTGCTGATCGCAGAGAAATTGGTGCGTATGTAGCATTTCTGGCTATTGCCCTTTATGCAACAGGGGCTGTGTGGAGTGATATTTCACTATACCTGAAATGGAAAAATAAAAATCGTACATAACCTGCAACTAGGGCCTGTTAACAGGCCCTAATATAATTCACTAACATACTTGAGGTACCCTGGAAAAATCATGAATGAAGGAACAAAAGTAGAATCTTATAAATTCTGGGATGTGGTCAAGCTCTGGGGGAGAGAGACCTTAGAGCATGATGTCCTGATCGCCAGGAGACTTGCTAATGGTGTCATTAAGCAGGGACTGAGGTTTCAAAGCAAAAATCCAAAATGGATGAACCCTGAAGATGAACTTCTATCATATCCCTATATTGGCTACACCGTCATACAATCTGAAGGCCCCATAATTTTAAAAGCAGCAACCCTGGCCCATTTAATAAATATCGCAGAAGAAAAAGAAGACCCATCGGAGTTTATTCTGTCTGATGAATCGGTACAAAAATCTGATTTCACCAATTGGTTGATGAGAACAGGTCAGAGTTTTCCAAAATTCTGGTATGGGAAGGGTTATATCTAAGGAAGCTCTGAATTGATCAGAGGTTCCCTAATTATACAAGCCGCTAAAAAACTTGCTCAAAAAAATAGATTAACCCGGCCCTTAAGAAGGACTGTTAAGCCGCAACATTCATCAATAAGATTAGCGCCTCTATACTTAACCAGAAGCCCACAACACCACCAACCGTCAGCACACTCACGAAGGTAACTGCATAAACCGACCACTTAAAAATACTACTTACTGCTTGCATTTGAAGATTCCACTGAATGCTTTAATGATGCCTCTATAACACCCTGTTCAGGGTGCTATAACTACAGGGCAAATATTAAACCATGTGAAATCCTGGCGCCGTGAACCAGGTAGAACTTTTAAACATCCAAGCTAGTGAGCATAAAATTCACTAGCTTTCTAAATCCACGACCAGCTATCTGTTTATGCCGAAATATTGGTACTCAGGTTCATTTATTGATAGTCAGTTGAATACTACCCACTCTTTCGATAGTACCCTTGATGACATCGCCAGCAACCACCGGGCCGACACCTTCCGGTGTTCCGGTATATATCAGGTCGCCTGGCTGCAGATGATAGAATTTGGATAGATGGACCAGAATTTCATTGATATTCCAGATCAACAAATCGATATCTGACTTTTGCTTGACTTCGCCATTCACCGATAGCTCGATATTGCCCGACTCAATCACAGCTGTTTTTTCAATCGGTACAATGGGTGAAATGACCGCTGACTGTTCAAAGTCTTTTCCCAGATCCCAGGGGCGTCTGTTTTCACGCGCCACCAGTTGCAGGTCTCTACGTGTCATGTCCAGTCCGCAGGCATAACCATAAATCAACTCATTAGCCTGATCTTCGCTAACACAAAACCCGGCCTTACCAATCGCTACAACCAGCTCCATCTCATAATGATAATTTTCTGTCTGAGGAGGGTAATCAATATGGCTGCCGCTGGCCACAATCGCTGATGGATGCTTGGTAAAGTAAAAAGGTTCCTGCTTGGTCTTATCCACGCTCACACCCATTTCGGCTGCGTGTGCATGGTAATTACGCCCCACACAAAAGATTCGATTAACCGGAAACAGTGCATCACTACCTTCAACGGGAACGGTGGATGTGGCCGGTTCAGGAAATATAAGTTTGTTCGACATGTTGTTTTCTCTCTTGAAATTAATAAATACCCAGATACTGATGCAACGGTTCTTCATCAGCAGTAATCAGGAATGCAGGTTCATTTGCCGACTCATTAGTCAGCACAACTTCACTATAGCCAGGAGTAGCTGCAGTATCTTTTTCGACCCAGTTAATCGCCTCACCACCATCAACCGTCAAATGGCCCCGACCTTCAACGGCATGAAAGATACAGGAGGTCGTTCGCCTTGGCAGTGTTACCGTTTCACCGGGTCGTAACATAATGGCGCCAAAGCCAATACTAGGAAAGAGAGGGCCGCCCGTTTCAGGATTAACAAAGCTGATTCGTAGCAGCCCCTGTTCATGATCCAGAGCCATTTGCTCAAGACAGGCTCTGGTTTTGCTCCAGGGGTAACGCAACATGGGTGTATCGGTTGGAGCACGTTTAAAATCCAGATTGGGCACCACACCAGCGGCTGAGTATTCGGCATAGGATTGATCCCTCTCACGAACATCCTGCTGCAATTGACCTTCGATAGCCCAGGAACCTTCCAGTTGATAGATGATAGGCAGATCGAGTATATCCAGCCATACAATCGGACCATCGCCATCCTGATGGTGCTCATGCCATTTGCCGGTAGGGGTCAGGATCAGGTCACCTCGCTCCATCACACATTTTTCACCATCTACTGTTGTGTAGGCTCCCTCACCTTCTACGATTATACGCACGGCATTGGGCGTATGCCGATGGTTGGGTGCGGTTTCACCCGGCAATACCAGTTGCAGGCCCAGGTAGATACTGGGGGTTGCTTTCATATTCGTTAATCCATGCCCCGGATTAGCCAGTACCAGCACACGTCTCTCTGCTTTTTCCATAGGGGTTAACTCACCAGCCTGCATCAACAATGGCCTGACTACCTGGTAGGGCCAAGCTAATGAGCGGGTATTTCGGGATGGGACCTTATACGGCAGCACGGCGCGCATATTCGGCCATAAAGGGACCAGATTGTTACTGGCCAATGCATCTCGATAGTTTTGCGGCAATTCTTCTAGTGTTCCTAGCTGGGGCATGCTGTTTTCCTCTTTTATATTTAACCAATATAATCTGATTGATTCTCTGGTGCTGCTTTTTGAAAAGCGGGTAGCTGTATACAGCTATCATAAATGGCCATAGCACGTGGAAAAGCTTGCAGGTCACATTTCATACGCAGCGCATTGGCTACCTGTGGCACCAGGCAACAATCGGCTAACCCCGGGGCATCGCCAAAACAGAACTCACCAGAGCCGTAGCGATTTAACAGGGTTTCTACCGCTTCAAACCCCTGCTGAATCCAGTGCTGATACCAGATAGTTTTATCCTCTGCTGAAACATTTAACTCTGTCGACAGATAATTCAGAATACGCAGATTATTCACCGGATGCATGTCACAGGCGATACCATTACACAGCTCAAGCACTCGCGTTTTGCTGACCAGATCCTGTGGTATTAAACGCGGCTCGGGGTAACGCTCATCCAGATACTGCATGATCGCCATGGATTGAGTAATAGTAAGGTCACCGTCTACTAATACAGGGACACCTTTTGAAGGGTTTATCTCCGTATATTGCGTCTGGTATTCATCACCCTGACGTATATTTACCCCTTTATACTCGTATTCAATACCTTTTAAAGCGAGCGCAATTCTGACTCGATAAGAGGTTGAACTGTTAAAGAAACTGTAAAGCTCTATCATTTAATAACCCTGCCCATCCGGTATCTGTTAAAAGCACCCATTTTTTAAAGGGTGCGGCGAATTGAAAGCAGTATTGACTGTTTTATGTATAATTAATAATGATAACTTGTGATAAAGATATATATTTTATGGTATACCTATTGTGACCTGGACAAAAAGACTACGCTTTAAACAACTCGAGCAACTCATCACATTGGCCAAAGCCGGTAATTTAAGTGACACCGCGCGTCTGACCCATAGCACACAACCGGGATTATCGAGATGGTTGAAAGAGCTGGAAGAAGACGTTGGTGCACCTTTATTTGAGCGTCATGCCCGAGGCTTAAAACCTACCTTACTGGGCAAGATGCTGATCGGCCATGCGCAGCGTATTAGCAGCGAAATAGAACGTGCCCAGCATAATATGGATGCCTTTCAAAAAGGCGTGGATCAGATCATTAGCATCGGTACCTCGCCAGCCACTTCGGCCAATTTCGTACCGCATGCCATCATGGAATTTTTAACTCTTTACCCTAAAGCACGTATAGAGATACATGAAAGCACCATGGATTCACTGTTAAAAAAGCTAAAATCAGGCAAGCTGGATGTAGTGGTCGGACGTTTTGATAACTATGAACCCGAGCAAAACCTGTGTAACGAAACACTTTATAGTGAAAAGCTCTATGTCATTGCTCGCAAGGACCATCCCCTGGACGGACAAAAGTTGCTGAGTTGGGAAACTCTGTGCCAGTACGAGTGGATAGTCTGGCCGCATGGTGCGCCTATCCGTAGCAAACTTGACGTTGCTCTCACCAGAGCCGGAAGAAAACCACCACATTACCGTATCGAATCCGCTTCACAGGTAAGCAGTCTATGGCTGCTTGGTCATAGCGATATGATTTCAATAAGCTCGGAACATGTTGCCCGATATTTTATTAGCCGAGGGCTGATCAGTATTCTGGATTTTGAGCTAGAGCTAGATAGCTCTCCGGGGGCTGTAGGCATGTGCTGGCGCGATGAGCAACACCCTGCAAAATCGACATTGGAACTTCTTAAATGCCTACGCCGGTCAGCGCAAGACTTTGATACTCAGTCAATATTTTCCTGATAACAGCTTAAGCTCAGCCAATTTAATGCACATAAAAACCACTCACCACAGAGAACACGGAGGCCACAGAGATATAAAGTTAGCTGTTTTACAGTAGCGCGAAGAACCAAGGGAACGAGAAAAAATAAGTTAACCACGAAGGCCGCGAATGAAGATATCAAATAATACATTCTCTGTGCTCTCAGTGTTCTCGGCAATAGCTCCTGCATTGCCCTACTTACGGGCGTCCTCGGCTCTAGCATCCTGCTTCGCCCTACCTCCTCCTTCCCTGGAGTCGTGCCCTAATCTGTGGTTTAAAAATAATCCTTACAGCCCGCACAACCAAACCGCAGCACCTGCAAGCCACCATAGGAAACATCAAGAACAACCAAAAACCCTTCGTGATCTTCGTGGTTCATCCTTTTGCGATATAAAATAATTTTCTGCAGGCATAAAAAAACTGGCCCCGGAAAATCCCGGTAAGCCAGTTTTAAACTGCAAAAACCTAAACTTAAGGTTTCTTAGCGTAAGAAGCACACCAGCCAGTTGCCTTAACTTCTTTACCAGGGAAGATTGCACAAGGTCCAGAGGCAGCAGCACCACCAGAGAACAGGGCACAGTTAGAGCAAGAGCTACCAGCAACCGCACTAGTTTCTACGTATTTCAGCGCCTTTGCAGTTGGATCATTGACATCGACCATAGCTGCCTGGGCAGAAGTCTGGAAGCCAGCAACAGCAATTACAGGAATGCCCATCAATCCTTTCAGGATTGAACGACGGCCTTGATCAGTGTTTTGTTTTTTCATGGAGTACTCCGAATCATTGATTGGTTATATAAAGCGAACTGGATTTTAGATGAATCAGGCAAGCACCTCAATCAATATTGCATGATTTAACTGCAATAATGGCATGGATCAATTAATTTTAAATCATATGCAATCAATGAATATTACTAGGGAACTTTTTTAAGCCTGATATTTTCAATTTATAATTGAAATAATTAATAATTTTCAATGACTTAATTCATAAGTATTGATAGAGCCTGGTTTTTTCCCCGTAACAGTCGAATCGGGCTATTTGATCAAATAATAGCGCAAAGTAAAATTTAACACTAAATTGAGAGCGCTAAAATTCATCATTTTTTTATCAGTACTGATAGAATGCGCGCCTAAAAACACTCTTCTATTTATCAACCTATTGAGGCTAAATCCCAGCTATGTGGTTCAAAAACATACAGGCATACCGCTTTACCAAACCCTGCGAATTAACAGCGCAAACACTTGACGATTCTCTCGCTGAACACAGCTTCGAACCCTGCGGCAGTCAGGATTTGACCCGCTCTGGCTGGGTACCTCCACTTGGCCGTCATGGCAGTGAATTTGTGCATTCGGTCAATGACTACCTGATGGTTTGTTTAAAGCGTCAGGATAAGGTTCTACCTGCAGCAGTCATCCGTGAAGCCATGGAAGAAAAAATCCTGCAGATTGAGCAGGCCGAAGCACGCAAATTATCACGTAAAGAACGTATCTCTATGAAGGAGGAAATAACCTTCACCCTATTACCCAAGGCCTTTATTCGATCAAGCCTGCACTTTGCTTACATCTCCTTACGCGATAATATGTTGCTGATCGATTCATCATCCGTCCAACGCGCTGAAGATCTACTGCACGAACTTCGTTCGGCGGTCGGCACTTTGTCATTGATACCTCTTACACCCAGGAATGTGCCGATAGAGGTCATGACGCAGTGGGTTAATAGTGGTAATCCCACGCACAACTTTGTACTGGGAGAGGAATGTGAATTACGTGACAATGCCGATATCCACAGCATTGTCCGCTGTAAGAATCATGACCTGGGTACCACCGAGATCCTCAATCATCTTAAAAGTGGTATGCATGTGAGCAAGCTCGCGCTGTGCTGGCAGGAGCGCATTAACTTCGTCATCGATGAAAAGCTGGGCATTAAAAGACTAAAATTTACCGATATCGTGCATGATAAAGCCAACGAAATAGATGCTGATGATGTGGCACAACAATTCGATATCGAATTCTCCATTATGACGCTGGAACTATCCGAGTTTTTCAAAGCACTTATCCCAGCGTTTGGCGGCGAAGATGAGTCCCGTCTGACTGAATAAGTCATTCAAATATCGTAATACAGAGCTTAAACAGGGAAACAATGCCCCATAATGCCGTTTTTCGTCGGTAATATGGGGTTTTTCTCGACTTTCAGCACTAAATTCATTAAAGTGCGCCCCCGCTGATCGGCCACTTATGGCTAATCAGCGACCTTCATTATTGATCTTCTTTTACAGGCACCCCAGGTATACCCCATTGATTTCCACCGCAAACATCACCATGCAGTTTGGCGCGAAGCCATTATTTGAAAACATTTCAGCCAAATTCGGCAATGGCAATCGCTATGGCCTGATCGGTGCGAACGGTTGCGGAAAATCGACCCTGATGAAAATCCTCAGTGGCGAACTAGCACCCTCTTCCGGCAACGTATCCATCACGCCTGGTGAAAAGATGGGCGTTTTGAGCCAGGATCAATTTGCCTTTGAAGAATACAGCGTCATTAATACCGTAATCATGGGAGATGCTGAATTATGGAAGGTCAAACAGGAACGCGACCGGATCTATTCACTACCCGAGATGTCCGAAGAAGACGGTATGAAGGTGGCTGACCTGGAAGGTGAATTTGCCGAAATGGATGGTTACAGCGCAGAAAGCCGTGCGGGTGAAATCCTGCTACAGGCCGGTATAGAAGAATCGTTGCATTTTGGTTTGATGAGTCAGGTCGCCCCCGGCTGGAAGCTGCGTGTGCTGCTGGCGCAGGCATTGTTTGCCAACCCTGACATCCTGCTGCTCGACGAACCGACCAACAACCTGGATATACACACCATCAACTGGCTGGCCGATATACTCAATCAACGCAAGTCTACCATGATTATCATCTCGCATGATCGCCACTTCCTGAATTCGGTTTGCACGCACATGGCGGATATCGATTATGGCGAGTTACGTATCTACCCTGGTAACTATGAAGACTTCATGGCGGCATCCACCCTTATCCGTGAACAGTTGCAATCATCTAACGCGAAAAAGAGTGCAGAACTTGCTGAGTTACAACAGTTTGTTGACCGCTTTTCAGCCAATGCGTCCAAAGCCAAACAGGCCAGTTCGCGTGCCAAGAAAATGGAAAAGATCAAACTGGATGAAGTAAAACCATCCAGCCGCATGACGCCATACATCACCTTTAAACAGGAAAAGAAACTACACCGCCAGGCACTGGTGCTGGAAAATCTGGCACATGGCTTTGATGGAGAGCCATTGTTTTCAGGTGGTGATATTATTCTTGAAGCAGGATCCCGTCTCGCCATTATCGGTGAAAACGGTTGCGGTAAAACCACCCTGCTACGTTGTCTGATGAATGAGATAGAAGCCAATCAGGGCAGCATCAAATGGTCAGAAAATGCCAATATCGCTTATTGTCCGCAGGATAACACGTCGGAA
Organism: Gammaproteobacteria bacterium; assembly: GCA_050295575.1. Lineage (GTDB taxonomy): Bacteria > Pseudomonadota > Gammaproteobacteria > JACNJF01. Next base: position 13,744 of record JBNKPX010000085.1, read on the forward strand.
TTCGACAACAATCTGGAGCTGTTTGACTGGATGTCGCAATGGCGCAAACCGAAGCACGATGAACTGATGGTACGCGGCTTTCTGGGACGCTTACTGTTTACTGCAGACGACTCGAAAAAGAAAGCTAAGGTTTGTTCTGGTGGTGAAAAAAATCGCCTGTTATTCGGCAAGTTAATGATGTCGGACGCCAACGTCATGATTCTCGACGAACCGACCAACCACCTGGATATGGAATCGATTGAAGCGCTTAACCAGGCACTGGCCAACTACGATGGCACCGTTATTTTTGTCAGCCACGACCGCGAATTTGTATCTTCACTGGCAACCCGAGTGATTGAAATCAAGGATAAAAAAATCCATGACTTTCAGGGTACCTATGAAGAGTATCTGGCAAGTCAGCTTAGTATATCCAGGGTTGCTTAAGATAATCAGCCTAAGGGCC
>JBNKPX010000086.1:0-14180 GCA_050295575.1 Gammaproteobacteria bacterium
CAATGGCGTGAACAGGCTGAGCAGTTTTTAAATTCCATGTCGGGTAAACCCGCAAAAAAGTAATTCGAAGGTAGCAGGTAATGTCATATATACATTTAAAAAATATTAAGGTTGCACAGTCACTGGTTGATTTCGTCAATACAGAGGTTTTGCCTGAGCTGGAAATGGATTCGCAGAGTTATTGGGAAAATTTTGAATCTATAATGACCAGTTATAGTGAAGAGAATACTGCGTTATTAAACAAAAGAGATGAAATCCAGCAGCAGATAGATAGCTGGCACAAGAAGAATAAATACGATGCTGATAATCTGGATAGCTATAAGCAATTTCTCAGTGATATTGGTTATATCGTTCCTGAAAAAGAAGACTTTAAGGTCAGTATTGAAAATATTGATCGTGAAATATCAAGCGTTGCCGCCCCTCAACTGGTGGTTCCCATCAATAATGCACGCTTTGCAATAAATGCAGCGAATGCAAGATGGGGCAGTCTATACGATGCGCTGTATGGTACCGACATGATTGCCAACGATGGCGAAACAGCCATTGGCAAGCAATACAATAAACAGCGCGGTCAGGCGGTATTTGATTTCTGTACCGAATGGCTGGATAAGGTGCTACCGCTGCAGGGTGGTGTATCTCATGCAGAGGTTAAGGAATACGGCCTGGAACTGATCATGGGCATAGAGAGACCTTTCTTTAAACTGGACAATGGTGTACGAGTCAAGTTACTGGATGCCGATCAATTTAAAGGCTATTCGCATAGTGGTGATCTGGTACTTTTATTTATCCATAATGATCTTTATTTTGAGCTTAGAATCAATAAAAAAAGCATCATAGGACAGCATCATCCAGCAGGATTAACCGATATTATTCTGGAAGCTGCAGTTACCACCATTGAAGATTGTGAAGATTCAGTAGCAGCGGTAGATACAGAAGATAAAATGCTGGTCTATCGTAACTGGAGGCTTTTAATACATGGCGAACTGTGTTTCGAAATGCGCAAGGATGGAAAATCCTTCACCCGGGTATTAAATGCAAATCGAGACTATTGCAATAACAAGGGTAAGGCATTCAGCCTGCCTGGGCGCAGTTTAATGCTGGTGCGTAATACAGGCATGCATATGAAGACAGATCTGGTGCTGGATGCGAAAGATCAAATGATGCCGGAAGGCCTGGTCGATGGATTAATCACTGTGTTGATTTCTCTGTACGATGTCTGTAAGCGTCATACATACAACAATAGCCGTAAAAAAAGCATCTATATCGTAAAGCCGAAGATGCATGGACCAGAAGAGGTCGCATTTACCTGCCGCTTTTTTGATGCTATTGAAGAAGCCTATAGCCTACCGAAAAATACTATAAAGATCGGTATCATGGATGAAGAAAGAAGAACCACGGTAAACCTGAAAGAATGTATTAGAGAGGCTAAAGAAAGAGTTATCTTTATTAATACCGGGTTTCTTGATCGTACCGGTGATGAAATTCATACCAGTATGAAGGTTGGCGCCATGCTGCCTAAGGGAGAAATTAAAGGAGAGCGCTGGATGGCTGCCTATGAAAACTGGAATGTTGACACCGGACTGATGTGTGGACTGGATGGCATTGCTCAGATCGGTAAAGGTATGTGGGCTGTGCCGGATCAAATCAAGGCGATGTACGACAGTAAACAGGCGCACCCGGAAGCTGGAGCAAATTGCGCATGGGTTCCATCACCCACTGCGGCGGTAATACATGCCTTGCATTACCATAGTGTTAATGTGAAACAGGAACAGCAAAAGATAAAACTGAGAAATCGTGCCAATGTAGATCATATTTTGTCGGTTCCTCTGTTACCTGGTAAGAAAAAATTATCTGCTAATGAAATCCAGCAGGAACTGGATAATAATGCCCAGGGCATATTGGGTTATGTGGTGAAATGGATAGATCAGGGTGTAGGTTGTTCCAAGGTTCCAGATATCCATGATATTGGCCTGATGGAAGACCGCGCTACACTACGTATTTCCAGCCAGCATATGGCAAACTGGCTATTACACGGCATATGTACTGAAGAGCAGGTTGTTGAAACCTTTAAACGTATGGCCAAGGTGGTCGATAAGCAAAATACTACGACGCCGGGTTACAGGAATATGGCACCGAAGTTTGACGGTGTTGCATTTGAAGCAGCATTACAACTGGTATTGCAGGGTGCTGAATCTGCTAATGGATATACCGAAGACCTGTTGCAAAAGTACCGCTTAAAAGCAAAACAGGCCTGATATTTTTATAGACTGATGTGCAAAGAAAGCCGCAGAAAGCGGCTTTCTTTTTCCTGGCTCCCCCTAAGCCTTAGCCACTTCAATATTTAAAAAAATGTTTTCACCACAGAGGTCACTGAGGTTAAAAAACCATATCTTTAGATTTCAAAAGGCTTTTCAAGTATCAAAACTGGTTGTTCGTATTAAACAGAGTAATAGTCAGGTTCTTTTCACTGGGCAGGCTGTTTTATTAAATTCCAGCCAGGCTGTGAATAGGTCTGTAGCGCACGGATAAATAGCTGTGCCCCTTTTACAGCACAGCGTGCTTCAATTTCTAACCTTGTTGTTGTAGCATCAGACTGAACAAGCTCCTGCAATACGATGTCACCGCAATCAAATGATTCATTCAGTAGGTGTAAGCTCACTCCAAATGAAGAATTTCCAGAGTCAAGCTGGTCACTTATTGGGTCGAAACCACGAAATGCGGGCAAGAGTGAGGGATGAAGGTTAACAGCAGCACAATTGACACTGTTAATAAGCTCAGCAGAGATAAGCTCAGGCCAGCAGGCAACCAGTAAAAAGTCGATATTCCTTTGTTGTACCCAGTCGGCAAGTGGTAGTGAATCTTGATAATAGCAGGCAATATCGTATTGCTCCATCAGGGCATCTACTGGCGATAATGGGCGAGAGCTTTCAATCGGTATATTTCCAAAATGACTGGGGGTAAGGGATATTGGCCCACCGTATTGTATATAGGCAACAGGGAGGCAATTACAGGATAACAGTTGTTTGAGTACCTGATAGGTAAAATGAGTACCGCTGCCCAGCAGCAGAAAGTTGTGAAGCTTATGCATTGTTATACTGCAGAAGTAAGGTTGTCTGCTAACAGTATATCTATTCTGAGTAAAAAAGAATTTGCCATGTAAGCAATGCCTGATATAAAGAAAAACTGGAGGAGCATACAATGAAAAAGACCAGTGATCTAATCTGGCAAGATAAACAACATCAGGTTCTATTTGTACTCATAGACCAGTTAGAGACTGGGCATGGCGATACATCGGTGTTTCGACGCTTAAATGACTATGCCGAGAATCATTTTTCACTGGAAGAAGAGTATATGATCAAACTTGAGTTTCCACATTACGAAGCTCATAAAGCACAGCACGACAAATTCAGGACTGAGTTGGATTTAATGACCAGAGAATGCCATACCTACGATATTAAATTCTGTGCAGCGCTGTCTGAATTTTTGCGTGGGTGGTTGAGCAGTCATATTTTTGGTATCGATAAGGTACTGGAAAGCTTTATCCTGCAATCTGACGCCAAATAACCGAGATAAAAAGCAGTTGAAAATTTCGCAAACCACTGAGGGTTTGCTGTATGGCTTTCTGGCTTACAGCATGTGGGGTCTATTCCCCCTGTTTTTCCATTTGTTTCGTGATATCCCCTCAACCGAGGTGCTGTTACATCGCGTTATCTGGTCATTTGTATTTGTGCTAGTAATCCTGATAGTGAAGGGCTGGCATCGACGTCTAATAGAGGCCATACGTAAACCAGCTTTGCTACGAGGCCTGGTATTCTCCGCCTTGCTTGTCAGTTTAAACTGGCTGATCTATATCTGGGCGGTAGGCCAGGGGCGTGTGGTTGAATCCAGCCTGGGTTATTTTCTGACACCATTGGTGAGCGTCTTTCTGGGTCGAGTATTTCTGCAGGAAAGATTAAATCAAAAACAGCAAATCGCCATAGTGTTAGCCGTTTTGGGGATTGCCTGGCTGGTGGCCAGGCTGGGTTATCTGCCCTGGATCTCGCTTACCCTTGCGGGCAGTTTTGGCCTGTATGGTCTGGTCAGAAAACGACTGGTGGTAGATACCTTAACCGGGTTAACGGTTGAAACGGGGTTAATGTTTCCGCTGGCACTTCCGTACTGGATTTATCTGATTCAGCATAACGTAGACCATTTTTATCAGTCGCCCGATAGCTATACACTGTTACTGTTATCCTGTGGTGCAGTTACATCTATACCATTATTACTGTTTGCATCAGCCACCAAAAAACTAACGCTATCGATAATAGGGTTTATGATGTATATAAATCCGACACTACAATTCTTTATCGCCCTGTTTGTATTAAACGAACCTTTCAGTCACGATCAATTTGTTGGTTTCTGTTTTATCTGGGCCGGACTGATTGTATTCACATTGGGCACGATAAAAAAAAGAAGCCCGCAGAACAGGGCTTAACGCGGTATACCGCTATAACGCCGCCATTGCTGAAAGCTGTCGTATTTTAGATAACCTTTGGTCAGAATATAAGCAAGAATACTGCGCATACGATAGAGCTTAACTACTGAATCGATGCGTAATATCTCTTCTCCCTTTTCATTGAAGAAGACCGTTGTCGGTGAGTAATGTATGCCCAGCTTATCGGCCCATTCGCGCGCGGATGTTTTCTCACCCGTGGGTGTCATGACTGGTGTATCAGACCAGGCATCCAGTTGTCTTAATTCAAATCCTGCTAACCAATGCTGTGTAATTTCATTGTTGAGTGGTTCTGAATGTAATTGATCGCAGGCATGGCATTCCTTTTGTTCAAAGATTACTGCCAGAGGTTTACTCCCCGCTATCGCACGTCTATCCAGAATAATGGGGCCTTTAAGTATCTGCTCATGTTCATTCAGATCTTCCTGCGAGAATTTTGGTGGTGGGTCCGCACGTTCCAGATAATCACGGAAGCTTTCAACTTTATAGAAGTCTTCAACAATATAGCTGAGCATAGCCTGAAAGCGATAAGGGGGGTAATAACCGCGCATCCTGAAAGCCTTGTCACCGAGTTCGTCATAAAAAATTATTGAAGGCGTAAAGTTGGTGCTTTCTCGAATCGATAAATCTCGTTCGCTTATTTGACTGCCGTCAAACAGGGTGAGCATGCGACTTCCCCAGATATCCAGCGCAATAATTTCATAGTTATCGCGTAGGTATTTCACGATATCAGGCCGGGTTAAATTGATTTCAATAAGTGCTTTGCAATAGGGACAATTTTCCTGACCAAAGTATAAAGCTATCCCCTGTTTGCCATCGGCTTTTGCCTGTTGAAGGTCTTCACGCAGGTCAAGAAATGAATCCTTGAACCATTCAGGATATTCAATATCTCGTTCTAAGGGTAGGTCGTTAAAGCCATGCTCAAAATCATGCGAAAAACTGGATTGGTCATTTGCTAACAGCGGCGTAGATAGAATGAAAAGAAGTGCTGAGATGAAGAAGTTCGGTACGGAATATTTTTGCAGCATCTTCAAGTGTTAATAGCTAAAAGGTCGAGCGAAATAAAAGATCACCAGCATCAATTACTTATTGCACCAGAAAATTGGAAAATAAAACTTCAACTATATCATCTCTACCAACCAGTTCTTTATATACACGACGAACCTTATCGCTAATCTGTTTGCGCAGTTTTTCGCGCTCTAGAGGTGACTTCATTTTGGCGGCATCCTGCTCACTTAGCATTAGAATAACCTGATGACGCAAAGCGGGTATATGTAGTTTTACCTGATCACTATTATTTTCATCTCTGACTAGAACATCGGCTTTCACTTGAGCAAAACTCAGGCGAGTGCTATCCGTAGCCAGGTTAAGCACCATAGCATCACCCATAGAAACATAACCGGGCGTCAATTCCGGTGTTTCTGGCTCATCGGCTGCTAACAGCGGTAAGGTGAAAATCAGTAACAACAGGCTGATTATTATTTTTTGCATGGTTATTTCCGAATGAATTGATACTATATTTCTGTTTTAACAATGATTAGATTCTATGACACCACAACACATCGAGCAAAAAATTATACAGGGCATGCCTGATGCAGAAGTTTCAGTTACTGGCGATGAAGGTAAATTTACCGCCCAGGTGGTTAGTGAGCAATTTGCCGGGCTGACTACGATCAAACGACATAAACTGGTTTATGCCTGCGTCAATGATGACATCGCCTCAGGTGCATTGCACGCTTTAACAATAGTTGCAAAAACCCCACAGGAAATCACTAAGGCTTAGTCACAACCAATCTATCACGGCCGGAATTCTTGGCCTGATAGAGTGCATTATCAGCGCGTTCGTATATTGATTCAGTCGTATCACTTGCGCGTATAGAGCTCAGCCCGGCAGAAAGGCTGATATTGACCTTTTGCTGCTTGAAGTGAAAGTTTGTTTCTCCCACTGCTTTGCGAATCTTTTCGACCAGTGGCGCCGCACTCTGCAGAGGTGTTTTGGGTAGGATCAGCACAAATTCTTCGCCACCGATGCGAAATAGAAAATCTGTTTTGCGGATATTCCGGGACATCATCTGCGCGACTATCTGTAATGCCTTATCACCGGCATTGTGTCCATATTCATCGTTGATATGCTTGAAGTGGTCGATATCCAGCAAAGCATAGCTAAAGGTCTCATGGTATCGCGCATAACGCGAAAGCTCCTGCTCCAGTATTTCGTCGTATGACAGACGATTGCGAACCCCGGTAAGCGTGTCGAACATCAGCTTTTTGCGATTTTCGCTGAGCTTCTTCTTTAGCTGATCAGATTCCTGTTCCATGAATCGAATTTGCTGCTGTAACTTCTTGTTGCGGGATTCAGCTTTCTCAAAACGCTTTGAATCATGAATCACAAAATCCTGCAGGCCTGTTTTAATGGATAACAGGTTAGTACTGATAGCCGATTTAAGTTGCGCCATATCAGTTTCAGATTGCACTGTCTGCTGGATGTGTTGGACACTTTTATTCATAACCTGCTGCAGTTGTTGAGTTTCCTTACGTCCTTCGAGGGTATCCTGATGCTCATCGTTGAGCGCGTTTGAAATCTCGCCAAGCTGGCGCGTCACGTCAACGATAAGCCCCTCTAACTCAACCTTCTCATTGCTGATGCCATGCATAATGACACGGATTTGTTTGATAATCTGATCCAGATAGTCACGCCAGTCGTCTTCCTTACCCGCGTTTTCCAGCTTATCGGTTAATGCATCCAGCTCCGCTGTATTGCCGAAACTGAAGGTGATTTTTTCAATCATTGTGACTAAAACTTCGAAGCTTTCACGCTTATCTTCGGTATCTGAAGCTTCAATTTGAAGAAGTTGGTTAATTAATACAGCCAGTTCAGCCAGACAGCTTTCGGGTGAAATGCTGGGTAACTTATTACGCAGTTGGTCAAGTTGAGGCTGTTGAGCCTGAGAGACCTGTAGTTGATCAATCAGGGCCAGGGTAAAACTGGTATCATCTGCATCATGGCTGATATCGGTATCGATTTCGGGAAGTTCTGTATTGCTGGAGGGCTTTTCCTCAATTCGCAAAAGAGTCTGAGCCAGATTTTCCAGATCATCCTGTAGCGCCAGATCTTTTTTATTGCGGGTATGATTCTGTATATCGTTGAGAATTTTATCCAGTTGTGGGTCTATACCCTTAGCTGTGATGGTAACCCTGGAAATGGTTTTACGCAGCATATCCTCAAGCTTGCCCCAGGATTTCTCCATCTCTTCGAGCTCTTTGAGGCTGCTAAAATATTTTTTTTTCCAGTCCTTATCGTCTGACACCGGGCTACCTGCTGATAGGTTTTATTGTTGGAAAGAGTATAGCTAACCGTATTGTAGAATCTATATTACAGCTTACCACTTAAAGCGGAGATATTTTGCATATTCATTTACCCAGATTGCTGATAGTTGGCAATTGCATCCTGGATCAGATCTGGCAGATTGATCAATTCCCGCAACAGGATGCTGAATTTCGCGCTCAGGCACGATTGCAACAGCTGGGAGGCAATGCCTGTAATACGGCCACTATCCTGGCCAAACTGGGGCATAGAGTAGATCTGATCAGCCAGTTAGCCGATGATGCCGATGCCAACTGGATTCGTCAGCAGCTGCAACATAGCGCGATCGGAACTTTACACTGTCCCTCGGTGAGGGGCGGTATGACACCGATTTCCAGTATCTGGCTAAACAGCAGCAATGGCAGTAGAACCATCTGCCACTATCGAGATCTACCCGAGCTTTCATTACAGCAGCTAACACGCATACAGATAGATGCCTATCAATGGATACATTTTGAGGGTAGAAATATCCCAGTGCTGCAAGACTACCTGCCCCTGCTACAAAATAGTTATGCTGTGCCGATTTCACTGGAAATCGAAAAACCACGCGAACACATCGAAAAGCTTTTGCCCTATGTCAATGTCGTCATCGTTTCCAGCGACTATCTAAGCCAGCGGCAAATAAGTCCACAGGCCTGCATCAATGAATTCGCTAAGATTAACCCTCAGATGAAAATCGTCTGTACACAGGGAAGCAATGGCCTGATCGCTAGCAGTGCTGAGGATGGGATAATCAAAATGGAAGCAGTAGACGTCGCAAAGGTTATCGATAGCATTGGTGCGGGTGATTGCTTTATTGCCGGACTCATTAGCCGACTGAGTCAGCAGATAGCGTTCAAGCAGGCGCTAAGCTTTGCCAACAAACTCGCAGCGAGTAAGGTGCAGCATCAAGGTATGAATTTTAGGCCGGAACTGATCGATGAATGAAGATTTGTATATATGCAAGATAAGCGAAATCAATGACCCAGCCAGCCGAGGCTTTAGCGCCAAAAATGGCGATAAAATTATTCAGGGGTTTGTGGTGCATAAGGATGGACAGTTTTTTGCCTACCGCAATCAGTGTCCACATACAGGTGCACCTCTGGACTGGGTCGAGCATCAATTTCTGGATGCTGATAGCGCGCTCATCCAGTGCGCAGTGCACGATGCCCGATTTGACATACAAAGCGGGCTTTGTGTATTTGGTCCCTGTGCGGGAGATTCCCTGTATCAGCTTGAGGTAGAAATCCGTAACGACAGCCTATATCTCGTGCTGGCTTAAGCTTTCTTGATTGTTCCTGAGCTTCGGCTATTTTAATAATCAGAACATATTCACCACAGAGAACACTGAGAGCACAGAGGTTAAAACGTCCATCTTTTAGTTTCAGAAGATTTCCAAAGTATCAAAACATGTTGATAATCAGTTTAAATTCTCCTCTCTGTGTCCTGCGTGCCTCTGTGGTGAGTGCATTTTTTACATGCAGTAAATGAGTGTTAACAGGCCCTGCCTGTGTATCAGATGTATTGAGGTAAGCTTAAACTGTCAAAACCGTACAGCCACTGGTCTGTCGCCCTTCCAGTGCACGGTGCGCGGCGGCGCAATCTGACAATGCAAAGCTTTGATTCACATAAATCTTAACCTCACCACTGGCAACCACGCTCATCAGGCGGTTGGCACCTTCTAAAAATAATTCTCTGGTCGCAATATGAGTAGCCAGGGTAGGGCGAGTGACATACAGCGAACCTTTGGGCGCCAGAATGCCGGGATTAAATGCCTCTACCGGGCCGCTTGCATTGCCATAGGTGGCGAGTACTCCAAAGGGGCGTAAGGAATCCAGCGAAGCCTCGAAGGTAGCCTGACCAATAGAATCGTAGGCTACTGCAACCCCTTCACCCTGAGTGATTTCAGCAACACGGGTTGGAATATCTTCATCGCGGTACATAATGATATGGTCACAGCCATTGGCGCGCGCAAGTTCAGCTTTTTCTGCAGAGCCAACGCACCCTATTACAGTGGCGCCTAACAGTTTGGCCCACTGGCAAAGGATTAATCCCACACCGCCGGCGGCCGCGTACACCAGAATGTTATCGCCGGGTTTGACAGCATAGGTTCTGAATAACAGATAATGCGCTGTCAGGCCTTTGAGCATCATGGCAGCGGCAGTTTGGTCGTCGATGTTTTCGGGGACCTTACACAGCTTATCGGCACCAATCAGGCGTTCTTCGGCATAGGCGCCCAGGCACATGGGATAGGCGACTCTATCGCCAATTTTAAATGAGTCAACACCATCACCGAGTTCAGTGATGATACCGACTGCTTCCATGCCTAGCGTGGCGGGTAGATTGCCTACCGGGTAGAGGCCGGTTCTACCGTAGATGTCGATGTAATTCAGGCCGCAGGCGGTTTGTTTGAGTTTTACCTCCCCTGAGCCGGGCTGGCCTACCTCGATATCTTCCCATTTTAGTACTTCGGTACCGCCGGTTTTGTGGATTCGAATGGCTTTTGGCATGGGGAGTTCTCCGGTTTTGGATGATGGATTAGTTTAACCTTTTTTGGGTTTTTTTCTATTATGTTCATTGTGAGTACCCAAACGGCATAAACTATAAGCGGCAGGAGTGCTTTGGCTCTCCTGCCTCTACAAGAATATTGTAGTCTAGCCGTTACCCTGTGATGATAGCATTGCTAGCTAAGCCTTTTTAATCAGACGTACAACGAATATTAATAAGACAGCACCAGCAGTGGCGGTGATAATTTGTCCGATTAATCCTCCCGTAGAAATACCAAGTCGGCCAAACACAAAGCCACCTAATACAGCGCCAATTACTCCAACGAGTATGTTGCCCAGCAGGCCAAAACCACGGCCTTTCATCAAGGTTCCAGCAAGCCATCCGGCAATAGCACCAATTGCTAAAAAGATGATTAATCCTGTTATATTCATAATGTTACCTCTGTTATTAAAAATACGAGCTCTACAGGCGACCTGTCGCTTGAAATAATGAGTTAGCCAGGAATTCTATCATTAAATTCATCTTATGATTCAGCGGGCCCATGCAAATATTTCTGCTTTGGAGATAGAGCTGTTAGGAAAATCAAAACCCGCAGCGATAGTTTTTGTTTGCAGGTTTTGGGTATGCTGATAAATAGTTCATGATACTGCTGGCTGTTAACTTAAGGGTTTCTGATATTTCCATGCCGGCACTTTTAAGCCCTTTAGCCGTCCATTTGTTGCAGGTGTTCATTAAGTAATAATCGCCAACACCCTTATAAAACTGACTGTCTCCGTAAATACCGTTTTTTAATGGTATGACTGCTCCACTATCGTCTCTATAAAAGCTGTTTGAGATAAAGGTGACCAATGATGACAGTTCACTATCGGTCAGGCACAGCCTTTCGATCTCACTGTGAGGAAAATAGTCTTCGATTTGTATGGGTACTGCTACCGAGTGTATGACAGATTCTGTTGGCCAGAATATTGCCTGTATGGTTAATCCAGATGTGATTTCCTTTGCCTGATAAAACCCCTTGTCTCCCCACCCTATCTCTAAAAAAGGGCTATCTTTAAAGCGTATTGAAAGTTCAGGAATAGCTTGCTGAATAGAGAGCATAGGTATCACAAAACCTGTGTGCCAACCATGGCTTACGACGTAAACAGTGTTTTCGCCTGTGCCTGAAAACTTTTCGGAATGTTCCACTACAAATGGCTGAGCTGAGCATCCGAACAGGAACAGAATGATTACTGATGAAAGTAGATTCTTCATATCTTCAGATTGTAGTTAGGCCCTGATAATCCATTCAATACAAAAAAGCCCGGATCTTTCGAACCGGGCCTTGATTAAGCCTTTGCGCTAAAGGATCCGGCTAACCTGGAGAACCAACAATCGCCAGCAGTACACCTGCAGCAACAGCAGATCCAATAACCCCGGCTACATTCGGCCCCATTGCATGCATCAACAGGAAGTTCTGCGGGTTTGCTTCCATACCAACCTTATTGGCTACACGCGCTGCCATAGGCACTGCTGATACACCGGCAGCACCGATCAATGGATTCACTTCTCCTCCGGTCAGACGATGCATCAGTTTACCCATCAGTAAGCCAGCAGCGGTGCCGATAGAGAATGCAATGATACCAAGTACCAGTATGCCCAGGGTTTCTGGTGTCAGGAATTTATGCGCAGATAGTTTAGAGCCTACCGATAATCCGAGGAAGATAGTGGTGATGTTTATTAACTCATTCTGTGCGGTATTACTCAGGCGCTCTACTACACCAGATTCTTTCAGCAGGTTACCAAAACATAGCATACCGACCAGAGGTGTTGCTGAGGGTAATAATAGAATGGTGATGCCTAACAATATCAGCGGGAATAGAATCTTTTCGGTTTTGGATACATGACGCAGCTGTTTCATCTGTGTCTTACGCTCTTCTTCCGTGGTGAGTAATTTCATGATGGGCGGCTGAATCAGCGGCACCAGTGCCATATAGGAATAGGCAGCTACCGCGATGGCACCCAGTAAATCAGGTGCCAGCTTGGAGGCTAGGAATATAGCGGTTGGTCCATCCGCACCACCGATTATCGCTATAGCCGATGCATCTGCCATGCTAAATTCGATACCAGGCACCATATTCATTGCAATGGCACCGAACAGGGTAAAGAAGATACCAAACTGTGCAGCAGCCCCAAGAAACATCAGGCTGGGTCTCGCCAGCAGGGGGCCGAAGTCTGTCATAGCGCCGACACCCATGAAGATCAGCAGTGGGAACATGCCGGTTTCTATACCCATGTGATACAGAATACCCAGCAAGCCATCGGGGCCGCTGATTTCTGCCACCGGGATATTCGCCAGTATGCCACCAAAACCAATAGGCAATAGAAGTAAGGGTTCAAACCCCTTTTTGATTGCCAGGTAAATCAACAGGCAGCCAACCATGATCATGATGACCTGACCTATGGTGAAATTATAAAGCCCGGTTGATTCCCATAGTTGTATTAATCCGCTTATCATAATTCGCGCCCTAACCCAGTGAAATCAAAGGCTGGTTAACCGCTATCGCATCGCCTTTGTTTACACTCACCGACAGCACCTTACCGTCAGCTTTGGCGCGTATCTCGGTTTCCATCTTCATTGCTTCAATAATGATTACTGGCTGGTTTGCCGCTACTGTATCGCCCACATTAACAAGAACATCAATCACGCTTCCAGCCATTGGGGCCACCACTTCTTCTGATGCTCCTGATGCCGCAGCGGGTGTAGAGGCCGGGGCAGTGGCAGCAGGCTGTACGCCGGTTACGGCACCACCGGCGGAAACCACTACGTCATAGCTGGTTCCGTTTACGCTAACCTGATATTGCTCCGGACCACCAGCAGGTGCTGCTGCGGCAACAGCTGGGGCAGGGGCAGGTTCATTGCCTGGAACGGGTTCAAAGGCATCTGGATTGTTGCGATTCTTCAGGAAGTTAAGACCAACCTGTGGGAACTGGGCGTAGATTAGTACATCGTCGATTTCATGCTCACCAGCAACCAGATTTTCTTCGCTGGCCAGCTTACGGAATTCTTCGGTCAGCTTATCCATCTCGGCTTCGATCAGGTCGGCAGGACGGCAGGTAATCACTTCACCGCCATCTTCAAGTACTCGCTTTTGCAGTGCTTCATCAACAGGGGCTGCCGTAGCGCCGTAATCACCACGTAATACACCAGCGGTTTCCTTGGTGATGGATTTGTAACGTTCACCCGACAGTACATTGATAACAGACTGGGTGCCAACGATTTGAGAGGTAGGGGTTACCAGCGGAATGTAACCCAGATCTTTACGGACCCTGGGGATTTCATTCAGTACTTCATCCAGACGGTCGGTAGCACCCTGATCACGTAACTGGCTTTCCAGATTGGTAAGCATGCCACCTGGAACCTGAGCGACCAGAATGCGTGAGTCGGTACCCTTGAGAGCACCTTCGAATTTGGCGTATTTTTTACGAACTTCGCGGAAGTAAGCGGCAATCTCTTCAAGTTTTTCTACATCCAGGCCGCTGTCGTATTCGGTGCCTTCAAAGATGGCGACCATAGATTCGGTAGGTGAATGTCCATAGGTCATACTCATGCTGGATATAGTGGTATCGATAACGTCACAACCGGCTTCAACCGCTTTAAACAGGGTAGCAATGGATAAGCCAGTGGTTGCATGACAATGCACAGCAATGGGCAGATCGACAACTTTCTTGATCTCGGTAATCAGCTCTTCAGCGGTATAGGGCTTGAGCAGGCCGGCCATATCCTTGATGCAGAGAGAGTTACAGCCCATATCTTCAATCTGTTTGGCCATTTCAACCCATTTTTCCAGCGTATGTACC
>JBNKPX010000087.1:0-13421 GCA_050295575.1 Gammaproteobacteria bacterium
AACATCTTGCCGGGTTGCAGGCGCCATTTTTTGACGATTTTTTCTTCTGGAATATCCAGTACACCCATTTCAGATGCCATCACGATTAAATCATCGCTGGTTACCAGGTAACGAGCTGGACGTAGACCATTACGATCTAGCGTTGCACCAATCTGACGCCCATCAGTAAAAGCAACCGCCGCGGGGCCATCCCAGGGCTCCATCAGAGCAGCATGGTATTCATAAAAAGCGCGCCGATCCTGATCCATTAAGGGATTACCTGACCAGGCTTCCGGTATCAGCATCATCATGGCATGCGCGAGCGAATAACCACCCGCAACCAGTAGCTCAAGCGCATTATCAAAACAGGCTGAATCAGACTGGCCTTCGGGGATTAATGGCCAGACCTTGGATAAATCTTCACCCAGAATGCTGGACGCCATGGTATGACGACGAGCGGCCATCCAGTTTACGTTACCGCGTAAGGTATTAATTTCACCATTATGCGCGATCATGCGAAATGGCTGCGCCAGATCCCAGGTTGGGAAGGTATTAGTGGAGAAACGCTGATGCACCAGCGCCAGTGCAGATTTAACACGGGGGTCACTCAGATCGGCAAAATATTCTCCAACCTGTCCAGCCAGCAACATACCTTTATAGGTAATGGTGCGAGAAGACAAAGAGGTAAAATAGAAGGTTTCACACCCTTCCAGATTCGACATGCGGATTTGCCTGTCTATCTGCTTACGGATGATAAATAATTTTCGCTCGAAGGCATCCTGATCGGCACAGCTATCACCACGACCGATGAAAACCTGCTGTACCACCGGCTCAAGCGGCAGCACACTCTCTCCGAGGCCACTGTTATCAACAGGAACTTCACGCCAGCCCAGCACAGACTGCCCTTCTTCTTCTACCAGGCGAGCCAACTGATCCTGCGCCTGCTGTCGAGATGCATCATTTTGAGGCAAAAATACCATGCCAACCGCATACGAGCCATATTCTGGCAGCGCAATTCCAGACTCTGCTCGGAAGAATTCGTCAGGTATCTGTAACAAAATACCAGCACCATCGCCAGCCAGAGGATCGGCTCCAACAGCACCGCGATGGGTTAATCGGTCAAGGATCTGTAATCCCTGACTTACGATATCGTGACTTTTAACACCCTTAATATTGGCAACAAATCCTACGCCACAGGCATCATGCTCATTAGCAGGGTCATATAAGCCCTGTTTTGGAGGCAATCCTGACTGGTTCATACACTAACCTCAACAAATCCGTACCGGGTTGCAGGAAGCATCTCGGCTCAACAGATGAGAAATTTAAAAAGTTTCGCCGTAACTTGTCAGCGGGGCCATAAGCCATTCTGCGGGAAACAGAACCAGTAGCCGCTGAGGCGAAAATACACATAATACGTAGCCAACTACTCTATAGCCAGCTGGCAGAACCGGGTAGAATAAAACAGTATTAGCTAAGAAGCTACATTGAATACAAATAGAGTGGTGGATTTAACCTGGGTTAACCTCAAAAAACCGCCGTTAGAAATACTCTTTACCATCATTTTTTATTGCTCGAGGCTTTTTCATCTCACTTCAACCAGGGCCTGTTAACACAAATTTCACCGACTCCATCTGGCTGGAACGAATCATAGTTGAAATTTTGCTATTACAAATTCATGCCAAAGTTATTTACCCGGTAAATCAAACAACAATATTTCTGCCTCATTGATTCCCAGTAACTCCACTGCAGGCTCTCCATCAATAGTGATGCCATCTCCTCCATCCAGTAACTCACCGTTTATACTGACACTGCCTTTTGCCACATGCACATACACGATTCTACCGGCTTTAATCTGATAGCTTAATGGCTCTGATTTATCGACTATAACCCCATACAGCAATACGTCGCAGTTTGCACTAATCGAACCCTCTCGACCATCTGGAGAAACCAGCAATCTGAATTGCCCCCGCTTATCTTCTACACTAAAAAACTTTTGCTCATAGTCAGGGGTGACACCACGCTTATCTGGCAGCAACCATATCTGCAGAAAATGGGTAAGGTTTTGATCTGATGGATTAAATTCAGAATGGGTTATGCCGGTTCCAGCGGACATGCGCTGGACATCTCCCGCTCGAATGACACTGCCATTACCCATGCTATCTGTATGCGCCAGTTCTCCTTCCAGAACATAACTCACAATCTCCATATTGCTATGCGGATGAGTTGGAAATCCTGCACCTGGAATAACTCGATCATCATTAATCACACGCAGTACTGATACGCCCATATGCTGTGGATCATGATATTCACCAAATGAAAATGTATGATTACTATCCAGCCACTCATTCTTGAAATGACCGCGTTCGCCTGCTCTTCTGACCGTTAACATCATTACCCCCCTGATTGGTTATTTTGATAGCCCAAGCATATTTGTTTTATTCGCCCGCATAAAGACCTATAAACAGTAAAGATAGTTGCATTAACCGCAACAGTATCCAAGTCCGTACTCAATGACTTAGCTGCCCCTTGAGCGGTCGAGTACAAATAAAAGATGATAAAAAACAGGAAATTCGAGCAATCTTATCTTAAGATACATCTGACTGGCCAAGGTTAACAAACCTTCTCGCCAACAATATAATATTAGGGCGCATTATTCTTACAAAAGGATTCAGTTCCGAGTAAAAATGGATTTGTATGAGACATATTAAACTCTCTGCAGCTGGGCTCTTGCTGTTAATTGGCCTGGCACTTCCGCTACAGGCTGATCAGGAGATTCGCGTACTGGTATTGCTCTCGCTAGATGTTACCTACCCCTACGTCAAATCAAAAGTCGATGGCCTGGCCTTTGAGGGTGCCCGACAATCTAATACCATTCTGCTCGATATCCAGTCAATTGAAGACCAACGTTTTACCAACCCTCAAAAGCTACATCGTTACTTCAGCACCAGGGCAGAACAGTTTCGTAATAGCCAGCCCGACCTCATTCTGGTTTCAGGCTCACCCGTTATCTTCGATTTTTACAACAATTACATCTATCCTCTCATGCCGGATGTGCCTATGGTTGGTGAAACCCGGTCTGTGCCAGAAAATCATAGGCCACAGGCCTATAGCTTCATCGAATATGCACAGAATATGCCTCGCACCATCGATATAGCCTTATCCGCAGTTAAAGCAAAAAAAATCTACCTGATTGGTGATGCCTCGCACCCCGGTTCCAGGTTATCCATGGACATGGTTGAAAACAGCCTTCCACCCGATATAGGTATACCTGTTGAACGTCTGGATATGCCATTTACTCAACTACTGACAAAAATTGCTTCCCTGCCCAGCGACTCGGTTGGCTTCTTTAGCCTGATTTTTAGTGACGGTGAAGGCAATCATATAATTCCTGAGACTGCTCTGGAAAAAATATCCAAGGCAGCCTCTTTTCCCATCTTTGCTTTTCATGAAACCATGATTGGCTCTGGTGCCACTGGCGGTATGGTCGCAAAAGGTGAAGATGTAGGCATTCAATTACTACAGGAGGGCCTGCTAGCTCTAGAGTCAGGACCATTTAACCCACCTCGCATCGTGTCCGCAAAAAGCACGCTGCTGTTTGACTGGAAGTTAATGCAGAAACACGACATTGATAGCAATAAGCTCCCGCCACAAATCGAACTTATAGGTAAGCAAACAACGCTGCTAGAGGCTCATTTTTACGAGATCATTATTGGCGGTACCGTCATAATTATTCAGGGCATCATGGTGATCCTATTAATTCTAAAGGTACGTCAGAACCAGGCTTTAACTAATGAACTAGAGCAGACCCTGCTGCTACAGGAAGAGCGCATTAATGAGCGCACTCACAAATTGAAAAAGGCAACAGACCGACTCGGCAGCCTTTTTGATAGCCTGCATGAAGGCGTTGTAGTGCATGGCGCCGACACCTCGATTTTATTAAGCAATGCAAGAGCTAATCAAATGCTCGGTCTGGTAAGCCATCAAATGATTGGTCACACCGCTGAGGACACACAATGGCATTTCACAGATAAAAAGGGCAAACACCAGGTGTTGAAAGATTACCCGGTGAAGAAAGTGATTGAATCTGGACGCCCCTTAAAGGACTATGTTATGAGCCAGGGAGAAGCAGACAAGCCCTCAACCTCCTGGCTATTAGTCAACGGCATGCCTATCTACAATACCCAGGGCAAGGTGGCCGAAGTCGTTATCTCTTTTGTCGATATTACCAAGCTTAAACAATCAGAACAAGCTCTCGCCAGAACCAACAGTCAGCTCAGCGCTATGTTTGAGAGCCGTGAAGATATTATTTATGTTGCCGATCCTGATACTTATGAATTGCTATATATCAATCCTGCGTTTAAAAAAACCTGGGGTAACCCCTTAAATAAAAAGTGTTATCAAGTCATTCAGGCAAAGGATAGCCCATGCTCATTCTGTACTAACGATAAAATATTTGGTGAAAACCTGGGGAAAACCTATACATGGGAATACCAGAACCCGATTTCCGGGAATTGGTATCGCTGTGTTGATAAAGCCATCGAGTGGGACGATCAACGTATGGTTCGTTTTGAGATCGCAAGCAACATCAACGAAGAAAAGGCCATCAATGCCAAACTGAAACAGGCGGCAACAGTTTTTGCCAACACCTATGAAGGCATTATTATTACTGATCTGACACCTACTATTCTGGATGTAAACCAGTCGTTTAGCGAAATAACCGGCTACAGTCGCGAAGAGGCTATAGGTCAAAACCCCAATATGCTCAAATCAGATAAACATGACGCCAAATTTTATCGGGAGATGTGGAAATCAATCTCTGAAAGCGGAAAATGGAAAGGCGAAATCTGGAACCGCAGCAAGGATGGAGCGATATACCCTGAACTCCTGCACATCAGTTCAATTCCTGATGACAATGGAGAAACACAGGGTTATGTTGCCGCTTTTTCTGACATCACATCCATAAAACAAACACAGCAAAGGCTGGACTACCTCGCACACCACGACGCGCTGACTGACCTGCCTAATCGCTTACTCTTTGATGAACGCCTAAAACAAAGTATCCGTCAGGCTAAACGACATAATACCGGATTAGCAGTTGCCTTTATCGATCTGGATAAATTTAAAAATATCAACGACACCCTGGGACATCGCGCAGGGGATGAATTACTTCAACAGGTTAGTATTCGATTAAAGCTGGCAGTACGGGATGGGGACACAATTGCAAGAATCAGTGGCGATGAATTTGTCATGATACTGGAAGATGTGAGCAGCCCTCAGGATGCAGAAACTGTTATCAAAAAGCTTATGAAAAGATTCCAGCATCCCATACCTATTAAAGACACAGAGGTTCGCGCATCCTGTAGTATAGGCATCAGCCTTTTCCCGCAGAATGGGAATAACTTCGAAGAAATGATGCGTAATGCAGACATCGCCATGTATAAGGCCAAAGAAGGAGGACGTAACGCCTACCTGTTCTACAATCCGGAAATGATTTCCTGAACAGTTTTTTATAGCGTTTACATGTACTGACTTATATTTGACCTAACAAGCAGTGAATCAGGTCTTGATTTCATCCTGCAAAATTACACATAAAGGATATTCATTGTTCTAGCTAGTATGGCAGCAGTCGACCCAAATGAGACATTCCCATTATTTAGAATGTTTAAAGAATTTAACCACAGAGTACACAGAGAGCGCAGAGGAAAATATATTTTTTACTTCGATATTTAGTGGTTCGAACTACTTTAATTTGTACCTGAACCTAATTTTGTCGTAGGTCGGATAATCCTGGCAGGGATGCCAGAGAGTAGGGCAACGCAGGACGCAGTTGCCGAGCAAAGCGCCATCCGACATGAACAACACAGACACCCTGCCAAACTCAAAGGCAAATCAATGTTGGAAGGCGTCGTTCCTCCTTTTCCTACAATTCTGGGTTACGGGTTAGCATCTGCACGGAATATTGTTTCACACGTCTTTGCTTTCCTCGCTTCGTAGTATCTTTCTAGCAGGCGTGCGAGTAACTTCTTTTCAACAGCTAAAAGAAGTCACCTCAAAATTGACAGGATCAATTTTGAACAGCTCTGCTGGCCCGAAGGGTGTAGGGCATAGATGCCCGGAGTTACAAAGCCGCCCCACACAAGCCCTTGTCTCGTCAAAGAAGCGGTAATTCAGGTTCATGAGATCAGATCACGGTGAACGCACCATATCGACCCATTGTTGCCATTTGAAATGCTTCAATCGAGTCTGACCCTATCGATCCCCTGGCACTAATCAGCCTATTTCAGTACAGTAAGCGATAGTCTGATAACGACCCAAAGCTGCCAAATAAAAATACTATGAATAGCTACAAGGTGGGATCAAACCCAATAGGGCTGTTTGAGCTCAACAATTCTATTCCTTCCTATAATATCTTCTAAATACGATGAGTCCAGTCAATATCAGAGCCCATAAACTGATCGCATATAAATCCAATATCAATGTAGAACTTGCCCCCTTTTCATTCCCTATCGATTGTAGCTGGAAAGTAAGTATTGGTGCTGGATACCAAAATCCAAATGGCAAGAATAAAATCCCCGGAAAAGTAGTGACTGGCCATCCAGCAAATAATGACGATCCTGGGTAACTTAAAATAGCTGCGAGGATTTTTGTCGAACTAGATGAATGAAACCATAAAGGTGCGATTAAAAATGTCCAGGCAATCAGAATAGTTAGTGGAACGATAGGGAAACTGAAAGTAGTTGGTATAAATACTGGAAGACAAAGAAAAAACGTAAATAGGATTCTCTTTTTGTTCCATGGATTGTTCTCATTTTTCTTGTTTCTTAAATAGGCAAACAATAGCAATACAGAATAGATAAATACTATCTGATGCGTAATATGTGCCAGTTGTGTCCATTGATAGGAAAAGATAATAACGTTCCTTTATCGGTGAATTGGCTCTAATTCCATACTATTTCTTGATATGAGCGCCAAGCAGTCGCCCAATACTCCGTCTCTTTGTCTACTTCTAGATTGCGATCCTTATCCAAATTCATGACATGCGTAAGCACCAGAAGAGGTCCTTTTTCATTATGAGGCCGAATTGAGACATGGATCTTACCATAGTATCCAAGGCTCGATTTCAAATAGTAACTCCTATTTAGTTCCCGGTGCGCAATGTTTCCTTTCAGAAAGACCGCTTTCTGGTAGCCATACACAGGTGCTTCATTCATGTATAAATCGTCTGCCTCCTGAAGCCCTCCTTCTTCATTCCACAGGGTAAGCATCCATTCATTGGCGTGATTGATCTGAAGCTTTACCTGTAGATCGG
Organism: Gammaproteobacteria bacterium; assembly: GCA_050295575.1. Taxonomy (GTDB): domain Bacteria; phylum Pseudomonadota; class Gammaproteobacteria; genus JACNJF01. The sequence goes on from JBNKPX010000087.1 coordinate 7,289, forward strand.
GAGGTGTCTCGTGGAGCATATTCTGGGATTCTGATTTCTTTGGTTTTTCTAAATTTGGACTACTATTTTGTGTTAACTCAGAACTGTAAATCGACCAGCCCCTGCTGGCTCGTGAGAGTTCTTCGAGCACTTTCCTGGCTTTAGGTTTCCTGTTCTTTTTTAAATCGAAAGCATAAGTTCTGGAAAACTCTAGGCGATACCACGACCTAGCCTTGCTAACTCTTGGATACCCTTCTTCAGGTAGTTTCCAGGCCCTCAAAACCAAGGGAGAATCCCGCTTAAATCGCTTTAAAAACGACGGATAGAAATTATGTGAATAGTTTTCTTCTATTAACAGCTCAACTTGTGGCCCAAACTGTATTTGGTAGCCATCTCGCTCAAAATTGTGAAATTTAAATTCACGACCATCTAGTTTGAACTCTAGGGTACCATCGTCAATAGTTCTCCTTGAATTCCAAGAGTAGTTGAAACTAAGAAGTCCACTTGAGCCGTTTGAGTAATCAACTTTAACGCCTGGAACAGGATTTCCATACTGGTCAACAATTTTTAAATAGAAGGAAGGGTAAATAAACGAAAACCAGTTTTCATCGGCAACTGAGGCATTGCGATACGCGAATAAGCCGATAATTACCGCAACGAGAGCGATCATGCCAACAAGGGCAAAGATCGCAGATTTAAACAAACGGACAAGCATTGATTCTTAGTGAATGGATTTTGTGTGTTATTAGATAATTCCCCTTTGATTCCGACCAAACACCCAGGCTAGTGCAGTTAACTCCTAAGTTTAGCAAAAGTTTGATTGCAGGCTTGTAAATATAGCCGTTCTTATGCACTTTTTCATGATGGTTCCCACGACCGCTTCTGGCACGTCAGAGACATTGCTACTTTGCTCAGAATCCGGGGGCAGATCACAATATACTCTAATATTAGAACATTTTGTGATCTGACCCCGATTTTCTACGATTTTCTGAGGTATCAGGTTCGACATCAGGAAACATTTCATGCCAATACTTTGCCTCCGAAATTTTCCCCTCCCATTCTGAAATAACTATTTCAGGTGCCCATATAGGAAAACAGTGCTCACCCATTACTCAATACCTACCGTACTCTGATTGGTATAACTCGAATATGCCCTCGCCCAGCTCACCGACCAATTTTTTACACAAAAAATATAACCGCAGAAATTTGTCCTGTGCAGCCGGTTATTAGCCATTGCGTAATATCAGTTGTCTTGTAATTTGCCCCAATTCCGAGACCCATTTGCTTACTTCTGTGCTTGTGGCTCCAAAATCTGTCCCAACTCGATTATGTGCGATTTCGTTTCTCAAGCGTGTATACACCGTTTCTTGCGCATTAATATTTCTTGGACTGGTGCTTTTCGGTGATTCTGGTGCTATAGAAAGTATATTTTTATCGACCGCAGCTTGCTTTTCCCCGCTCAGGGTTAAGATGATATTATATAAGAACATAAATCTTGCGATTGGATCTTCTTGTTGAATTGCCGATGAATACAAACGTAATGATGAGGAGTTACGAAAATTAAGGAATCGATCATTGAATTTAATTAAGGAGTTTTCATCGGGTTTCACTGTACCTGAAACAACATCCCACATTAAAACATTGCTTGAAGAAACAGTGCTCATTCCTGATCCATCATTCTTTTTGATTGAGTAGCCCGATTCCCTTAAGGATCGAATTGGGCAATTGAATTCAAAACTCAACACATCGACGAACTGCTGGACTTCCTGTACAACTTCTTGAACCGGCCAATCCTCAGAGTAAACCTCTTCCAAGATTGCGTTGACGACAAGCACTCCGTCTTCAGTGATGGCGCAAGTAAAAGAATTTATGTTCGGATGTACGGAGTCAACGGAAAACTCGTCAATCTGTAACCCCGAGATTTTTGCTTTAAAATAGACAGCTCCGGTGTTCATCGTGTTTCCCTAGTTAATGATCAAAATCACTTGGAAGTTTTTACTGCGTAATAGAGTGGATTAGCTTAAGTTTTCCATGAGCATTTACCACGTTATGTTTTTCCGTTTAAGGCTAAAAGTATTTAGGGCAGAACCCTGGCGACACTCTGAAGACATATGACCAAAGTAAGATTACTTGTGAAATAAGAACCAAAGAATGTAAGCCATCCAATGATGACCAGGGTGGATTTTTTAAAAGATCCAGCTTTTTTATACAGTTGTTTTACCATAGCAGTCACCTCTCTAAGTAGTTGTTTTAACGTTGATTGGATGTCGCTAGGACTCTGCTCCGCAGTGCGTACTGCCCTAAATACTCTATTACTTTTGTTCGATTATCTCAGTTGGTTAGATCTGACGACAGTATACTATTTCATGGTTTTTCTGAGTATCTACAAAATCAGTCCGGGTAGATACCCACGACTTCTAGGGAATGGCAGCTGATGACACCAACTTGCCTTTTTGCACCGCACAACGCGAACGTCAGCTTTATCAACAAACCGGCCTGTTGCGGTGCAGCATGCGCTAGTCTGTTTACGACCCGAAGCGGATATTCCTAACAAGTTGTAGGGGGCTTCAGATCCATGGCAATACCTGCGTTCATTAAACTTCAACAAATAAGTATTGTGCCCCTATAATACGAGATGTCCTCTGTAATAATTGAAAAGTTCTAGATCATAAATCAAAGAACTGACCCTAAAGACCCCGTAGACTCATATTCGCATAATAGCTACTCGGTCGAAACTGTAAATTAGATCGACTACAACTGACTTCAAAATTGGATTAAATTTGTATCGCTTGTAAAGAATACAAATCGACAGCTATACCCCTTCATAATCTACCGTTGGTTGTAACATCAATGCCGACCATTCTTGCTCCAACAGTGCATCTGCAATGTCCTGAGATACGACGATAAAGCCTGGGCCATATAACAGCCTGAAAAAACGAGCCCCATTAATTTTATTTTCATCGATAACTATCTTGCCTGTGAAATAGGGCTTGTTGAATCGTAAACGGTGTTCTGATTCTTCCAAATCTACACCATCTATGCACCCCAAAACATTAATAGCGCTGAATCCCTGATATTTTTTATCTTTGTCAGTCAGGATGACTTCATAGTTATCAAAATTATGCACACCTAATCCTACTAAAAAGTTTAATAGCTTTTCCGACATGACTGGGATAGTTGTATCGAAATAATCAGGAAAGTTTGTGCCATACTTGGAATCCAGTAACAATTCCTGAACGCCAAGAGGGTTTGAGAATGGTCGTCCAGCAATCCAGTTTAGTGCTCCCGTTTCCTCAGTATGACCCGCGATTTCAATGATATTTTGTGCATCAAAAAGGTTTTGTCTTAGAAAATAATACATTTGGTTTACCAGATATTTATCGATATTTATCAGCAAATTTACAACTCATAGCTGATACATAATAGGTCTTCCATGCGAGCACAAATCCTTTTATCTCTTGAGACAAGGCATTCAACTCACCAATAATTGCACTTCCGCTTTCAGACTCGTCTTCAGGTTCACAGATTTCTGTGCCAGATTTTTCAATATCAGATTCGAGGTCGCGCAATTTGGTTTTCACCAGTTTGTCATAATTTTCCACATGAGGAATAGAATCTGTCTCAAAACCCATATTCCAATCATGGTGCCCGACATGCCATTGTAAATTGAGTGCATCCATGATCAGAAAAGCAGCATTCCTTTTATCAGCATCGTCAAGTTTTCCATATTTAATCTTACCTCCACCACTTTTATCGTAGATATTTAAGCTTCCCTGACCACAGGTTGGAAGAGATACCCCGTTATTACTGTTATTAACATCATATCCAACTGTTTTACACATTTGAGATAGGCGTATGAATTGTTTTAGACACGAGTCTATGGAGTCAAGTCTTTGATTTTGGATTTTCTAAATATCCTCTCCTGGCACCTACTCGCCTATTGCAACACACAATAAGAATGTCTGCTGCCAGAATAAATCAGAACTATTTTCTGAAACTGCCAGATATCATCTGAACTTATACATTTTACAATTACTTTTTAACCACCTGCCATAGACATAAAACGTATTATTTTCCCTCGCGGTGTATTAAGGAAGCTATGATTAATTCAGAGGCTCCTTAAGGTTAGAGATTCCATCCTCAGGTCCGTAGACAGTACATCGCTATGCTACTCCTGACACGCGCAGTTTATACCCTTAGGGTATTTATGCCCTTCTGGGTACTCGCGACATTTTACCCTAAATAAGCACCATTCAGACCTAATCCTGTTTAGATTGCGGAATCCCATAACGCTTCATTTTCTCCCACAAACTTTTTCGACTTATGCCAAGGCTGTCCGCCGATTCAATAATTCTCCATTCATGATGTTCAAGAGTTTCCTGTAATAGATTCATTTCATACTGATCCATAGAATCTTTCAATGTGGTGCTTCCCATAGATTCATTAACCTGCGGATCTGGCGGGTAAAAATCTTTAGGCCCAATGATATCCTGATTACTTAATATACAGACTCTTTCGAGGGTGTTTTTTAACTCCCTCAAATTTCCTGGCCACGGTTGCTTTTCCAGAAATCGCTCAGTTATTGGCAATATTATCTTACGTTGCTGATATTTCTTTCCATGCTCCTCCACAACTTTATGCGCTAACCAAATGATGTCCGCCTTTCTTTCCCTTAGTGGGGGAATGACTACATGTGCCACATTAATTCTGTAAAATAAATCTTCCCGGAATGTACCCTGATCGACCATTTCGAATAGATCCTTGTTGGTAGCGCAAATCAGTCTAACGTTGACCGATATCAAATCCTCGCCACCTATACGTTGAATAACCCTCTCCTGTATACAACGTAATAATTTTGCTTGCATGCGTGGTGTGGTTTCGCCTATCTCATCCAGGAACAGCACTCCACCATGAGCTTGTTCAAAAACACCTCTGCGTTGCTTTACTGCACCAGTGAACGCACCTTTTTCATGCCCGAATAATTCAGCCTCTAATAGATCTTCGGGTAACGCCGCACAATTAATGGCAATAAAAGGTTCCTTAGAACTGCTTCTGTATTTATCTGCAAAATACTTTGCGGCATACTCCTTACCAACTCCGGACTCACCTGTTATCAACACATCTACGTCATGTTCTGCTAGACGATTTAGAGTTGCTACCACGCCTCTCATCTGTGATGAAACACCCAGCTCTGTATCGTCTGATCCTTCAGTGTTAAAAATGGAAGGACATAGCTCTCTCAACTTGAACAACAAATCATCTAGATCAAATGGCTTACTAATATAGTCACTCGCACCAAGTTTTAATAATTCCACAGCCTGGTCTATGGTGCCATAACCCGTAATAAATATTGTAGGGGGCGGTATTTGATCAGAATCCAGCAATGATTTGTAGAGTGCCTCTCCACTCATATCAGGGAGCTTAATATCACTAATAAGCAAGTCGTAATGATTATCTTTAAGTGCCAATAAGGCTGCACCTGCCGTGTCATAACAATCACAGGGAATACATTCTAAATTAAATCTCTGGCACAGCGAGATACGCATAATCTCATCATCTTCTACAAGACATAATCTAGCTGACTTATTCATGCCTTTTTCCTGGTTGAAAACGAGACATCAAACTTTGTTTTACCCGCTACGGATTTCACTTCAATAACTCCATCCAGCTGCAACACCAGTTGATAGGTCACCCACAGGCCTAATCCGTTGCCACTTGCATCCTGCAAAAAAGGTTCGAATAAATGCAGCATTTTTTCGCGTGGAATTTCTGGTCCTTCATTTTCCACAATTAGACGTAAAGTATTGTCTGTAGATGTCACCATACATTGAACCTCTTTATCTTTGTGAGAAGCCTGAATTGCGTTTAAAGCCAGGTTCATTAATATTTGTCGTATAGGCGTAGAGGGTAAATTTAGAGATTCTTTCAGTTCATTGATCCAGACCAATGACACCTCATTCTCACGCAGGACAGGTAATAACAAGGTATGTACATCTTCAATATCTGCTGGCATCAGGTCGTGACTTCTAGGATTAGCCTCAACTAAAAGCGCAGAAACCGTATCTCTAATTTGCTCCAAACCTCGTTCAATCAACTTAAAAGTATCGTGTCCTAATTCATCGGTATTGCTATATTTACGAAAAGTATTCAGTGC
>JBNKPX010000088.1:0-13408 GCA_050295575.1 Gammaproteobacteria bacterium
AGCTGAACCCGTATTGCGTAATGGAACGACGCGGCAACGTCCAATGTATGCGGCTGGCCCTAATGCTTCGGTATAAACCACGCCGTGATAAGAGGGGTCTGGTTCATTCAGCATCGGGAAGCGCTCTTTATTGCCTGCCCAGTCAAACTTACCAGAATCGATTATAATGCCGCCGATGGTGGTGCCATGGCCGCCGATATATTTGGTCAATGAATGAATAATGATATCCGCACCATGATCGAATGCGCGACATAGATAGGGTGTAGCAACCGTATTGTCTACGATTAATGGCAGGCCATGCCTGTGCGCGATTTCAGCCAGCTTTTCAATATCAACGATATTGCCTGCAGGGTTGCCAATCGATTCGCAGAATACGGCGCGCGTTTTATCATCGATAAAGCTTTCCAGTTTTTCATATTCATCGAATGAAGCCATACGAACTTCTATACCCTGACTCGGCAGTGTATGCGCAAACAGGTTATAGGTGCCGCCATATAGCTGAGAGCTGCTGACAATATTGTCACCAGTCTGGGTAATCGCCTGTATAGAATAGGTGATGGCTGCCATACCGGAAGCTACCGCAAGTGCTCCGATACCGCCTTCCATTTCGGCCAGACGCTGCTCCAGTACCGCAGTGGTTGGATTCATAATGCGGGTATAGATATTCCCAGCAACCTTCAGGTCAAACAGGTCAGCGCCATGCTGAGTATCATCAAAGGTATAGGAAGTAGTTTGATAGATGGGAACTGCTGCAGCCTTAGTGGTTGCTTCCGATTCATAGCCATGGTGTAAAGCCAGTGACTCAAGTTCCATGTTGTTCTCCTGGATGTGGTTAAAGTGCCTGTGGATAGCACATGTTTTTTATATTTCGTTTATATTTCGAGATTATCGATCAAACGGGTAGTCCCCATTTTTGCTGCAACCAGAACCACCAGAGGATCACCGGGTTGAGCAGGCTTTAGTGTGAGTTGATGGCAAACATCGACGTAATCGACTGCAAAGCCATTCTGTTGCAGGGTGGATTTCATCTTCAGGCTGAGAGCGGCATAGTCGGTTTGCCCTGATTTGATCTGTGCGACAATGTCTGTCAGCTGTTGATGTATCAGTACCGCCTGTTTACGTTCAGTATCGTTCAGATATTGATTGCGCGAACTCATCGCCAGTCCATCGCTTGCACGCACGGTCTCAGCACCTATGATCTCGATATTCAGGTTGAGGTCATACACCATTTTTTCGATCATACGCCATTGCTGGTAATCCTTTTTTCCAAATACTGCAATGTCGGGGTTGGTGAGATTGAATAGCTTGAGGACGATCGTACTTACCCCAGTCAAATGTCCAGGGCGGAATTCACCTTCGTAGCTTTCGCTAACACCAGTAACCTGCACCTTGGTGACGTTTTCCTGACCATGGGGGTACAGTTCTTCATTATCTGGCAGGTAAACCAGATCGCAGCCGTATTCCATCAGGAATCGGCAGTCATTTTCCAGTGTGCGTGGGTATTTGGACAGGTCTTCGTGCGGGCCGAATTGCATAGGATTGACGAAAATACTGCTGATCATCTTGTCTGACTGCTCTCTGGCGGTCTTTAGTAGAGACAGGTGACCATCGTGTAAATTACCCATAGTGGGCACGAATGAGATTTTATTGCCCTGTTGCTTCCATTGCTGGATCTGGGCGACGAGCTCTTTATTATTATGGATGCGTTGCACTACTAAATGGCCTGTATGATTTAACTAAAACAATGGGACTGGTCAGGGAAGATACCATTTTTCACTTCGCTGACATAGCCCTGGATAGCCCTCTCAATATCGCGGTGAAGTTGCATGTAGTCTTTGGAAAAACTCGGCATCTGACCTTCGGTGATCCCAAGAACATCCTGTAATACCAGAATTTGCCCATCGCAATCAGGTCCTGCACCGATACCAATCACCGGTATTTTTAATGAATGGGTAATCTCTGCCGCGAGAGTTGCCGGTACACATTCGAGCAATAGTAGGTCAGCACCAGCTTCCTGCAATTGCAGTGCGGCATCTTTCATTTCGACTGCACTATTGTGATTGCGTCCCTGTACCCTGTACCCGCCCATCTTATGCACCGACTGTGGTTGCAGACCAATATGCGCGCAGACAGGGATGTTAAATTTGCTCAGGGTTTCTACCGTTTTAATCTGAGTGATACCACCCTCCAGTTTAACCACCTGTGCGCCGGTGTTCTGGATTAGTCGGCTGGCATTATCCAGTGCCTGCTGTTGTGAGTTGAGCGAACCAAAAGGCATATCAAGAATTAGCAGAGCATGCTCCAGGCCTCTGGCTACGATAGATCCATGATATTCAATATGCTCGACAGTTACGGGTAGTGTGGTTTCATGCCCCTGAATAACCATGCCTAGAGAGTCACCAACTAGTACAACCTCTACACCGGCTTTTTCCATCAGGCGTGCAAAACTGTAATCATAAGCGGTTAGACAGGCGAATTTCTCACCTTGCTGCTTCAGCTTATGCAGTTGAGGAATGGTTACTTTCTTTTCCAGTGGTTTGGCTGTGTACATACTGTCGGCGTCTTAAGTTGGGAAAATATTGCGCCGCACAAAGTCGCATGCGAGGTTATTTTTGTCAAATGCTTTCTGGTAAGCGATTGATTCGCATAGGAGGGGCATGTTTGATCATGTAATCAACACTGCCGAGGCCTGCGATATAGATGTCGCCACTAATCTCGCGTAAGGGTTGTAATACAAATAAACGGTTTTTCATCTCTGGATGCGGTATGGTCAGGTGCGTATCATTCATCTGTAACTCACCATATAAAAGGATATCCAGATCCATGGTGCGTGGTGTCCATTTCAATCCTTCATAACGCTGGCGATAAAAAGCCTGCTCAATTGCCTGTAGTTCCAGCAGTAACTCGGTGGGTTGAAGTGTGGTTTGCAGGCAGGCGACGGCATTGATGTAATCTTCCTGCTCGATATCGCTGATGGCTTCGGTTTGATACAGCGAGGAATGTTTTAACAACTGGCTATCACGAATCTGATCCAGATAAGGAAAGACATCAATCACCTGCTGTCTGGGATCAGCCAGATTGCTGCCGATACCGATATAAGTCTTAATTGCCTGCATTTTTCGGGTTACGAGGTTTTCTTCTTCGCCTTGGGCGATGACCAGGGTTGCGTCTGGGCCCTGCTGGCTGAATTTCTGCTGCGGGCTGTTGAGTTTGAAAATCGGTCCACCATTGACATAGTTGGTGGGTAGTCAGGCCAACCATAGACTGGATGCAGAAAAAATCATAGGCGGCACGAAAGTTGGGGTGATTGAATAAGCGCTGAGGCTGCTTACCACGGATATTGCTGAAGCGCGGTTGCATGGTCCAGATGTTTTTGGCGATTTGACTGAATCTTCTGGGTACCGCAATGGTTTGTACCTGTGCCGCAAAGACTTCACTTGAGGCTGTCTGTAATGCGGGCGAGGCGGGCACTTTTTCAGATTGAATCTGCATTGCACGCTGCTGCACTAAAGGCCATAGCAGGCTGGCAAAGATAAATGCTGGAGATACCGGCTTTTCTTCCTGTACTCGAATGTCGGTATTCACCAGTGCCTGCTCAATAAAATCCAGCATTGCTTCGGCAGGGTCAGATTTAAGGTATTTATCCAGCGCTGGGAACAGGAATTGAAATAACTCAAAATCACGCAGCATCTGATATGCCTTGAGCGCATGGCCCGAGTGGAATATTTTGAGTACTTCATCATAAAGACGCGCTGAAGGAATGTCCCTGAGTAGATATCCCTGCTCATAAATGGCTTCTGCGGCCTGGGTTTCGATCGTGAATCCGAGTTTGGCGGCAAAGCGTATGGCCCTTAGCATACGTACCGGGTCTTCTGCGTAGCGAGTCGCAGGGTCACCGATTAGTTTGAGGGTTTTTTGCTGGATATCCTGTAGACCATTGGCGTAGTCGAGTACGGAAAAGTCATGGATATCGTAATACAGTGCGTTGACGGTAAAGTCACGGCGTAAGGCATCTTCTTCAATATCACCAAAGGTGTTATCACGCACGATGCGTCCATCATCGTTGAGTTCGGTTTTATCAGAGTCGGGTGCATGTGCCCGGAAGGTGGCAACCTCAATGATTTCGCGGCCGAAATGTATATGCGCGAGTCTAAACCGACGCCCGATCAGGCGGCAGTTTCTAAATAGCCCACGCACCTGGTCCGGTGTCGCATCGGTAGCGATATCGAAGTCTTTGGGGCGTTTGCCAAGTAAAACATCTCTTACTCCACCACCGACCAGACAGGCCCGATAGCCTGCTTCATCAAGTCGGTATAATACCTTAAGCGCCGCATTCGAAATTTGGCGGCGTGAAATACTATGTTCTGGTCTTGGTATGATGTTTAACTGTGTGTTTTGGAGCTTACCTTCAGTCACAAAAGTTATATAAAATCATAAATGCGGACATCATAACATTTAAGTGATGTGAAATAACTATTTAGATTAAATGATTGAACCACGAAGCTCACTAAGGGCAGGAAGATTTCTTGGGTTTGTGCGGGGCTAACGATGGTGGCTTGCTTGCGCTGCGGTAGGGGTGGGGTAGGTTTCAGGATTTTTTAATAACCACGGAGGACACAGAGTACACAGAGGGCTAAGAGTTAGTGAGTACTTTATATGTACCTTCGTGATCTTCGTGCCCTCGGCAACTGCTCGGCTCTGGCTTCCTCGGCTCTAGCGTCCTGCTTCGCTCTACCTCCTCCCTCCCTGGAGTCGTGCTTCGCCCTAACACCTACGTCCATGTAGGCGTCCTGCGTTGCCCTACTTACGGGCATCCTGCCCAAATTCGTGGTTCATTCTTTTACATTATTATTCCTGACTTTCCAGTTCTTCCCAGCGTTGATATAGCTGTTCCAGCTCCTGTTCCAGGCTGTTCAGCTGCTGGGTTGTTTGAGAAATCTCATCGGCAGCCTGCTGATAAAAGCCGGGATCAGCCATATCATTTTGCAGTTGTGCGACCTGTTGCTCCAGTTTCTCTATCTTGCGTGGCAGGGCTTTGAGCTCTTTTTGCTCATTGAATCCCAGTTTTTTGCGCGCTTGCTGAGGCTTTGTTGGTGCTGGCTTGCTGTTGCTGGCAGCAGCGGGTGCGACAGGCTCAGGTAGTTTGCGTTGACGTAGCCAGTCCTGATAGCCGCCTACATATTGATTGACCTGGGCATTGCCTTCAAACACAAAACAATAGTCCACTACATGATCGATAAAGCTACGGTCATGACTGACCAGTAGCAAAGTTCCTTTGTAGTCTGTTAACAGCTCTTCCAGTAACTCCAGCGTGTCTATATCCAGATCATTGGTTGGTTCATCCATGATCAGAAAGTTAAATGGGCGCGTAAACAGCTTGGCCAGCATCAGGCGGTTGCGCTCGCCACCAGAGAGTATGCTGGCGGGGGCATTGGCGGTTTTGGCGCTGAACAGGAACTCTTTCAGATAGCCGATAACATGTTTGCTGGTACCATTAACTTCAATCTTATCCGTGCCATCGGCGATATTGTCACGCACCGATTTCTGTAGATCCAGCGCATCCCGGTGCTGGTCAAAATAGGCTACTTCCAGCTTGGTGCCGGTTTTGATGTGACCACTTTGTGGCTGGATTTCGTTCAATAGCAATTGAATCAAGGTCGATTTACCACAGCCATTGGGTCCAATAATGCCAATCTTGTCGCCGCGCAGGATGCTGCAGGAGAAATTATTGACTATTGGCTGTTGCTCCCATTTAAAGCTTACAGCTTCCGCTTCTATGACTATTTTGCCCGAGATATCGGCCTGATTGGCAGATAGCCTGGCCGTACCCAGTTGTTCGCGTCTCTGGCTACGTTCATTGCGCATCTTTTCCAGTGCTCGTACACGGCCTTCGTTACGGGTTCTTCTAGCCTTAATGCCCTGACGGATCCAGGTTTCTTCCTGCGCCAGTTTTTTGTCGAATAGTGCATTGGCGGTTTGTTCTGCATCCAGCATCTGTTGTTTGGCTGTCAGGTATTTTTCATAACTGCCGGGCCAGCTGGTTAACTGTCCTCTATCCAGATCGATAATGCGGGTGGCAAGGTTTTGCAGAAAAGAGCGGTCATGCGTGATAAACAGAATCGCGCCATTGAATGATTTGAGGAATTCTTCCAGCCACAGGATGGATTCAATATCGAGATGGTTGGTGGGCTCATCCAGTAACAACAGGTCAGGTTTAGAAACCAGCGCCTGTGCCAGCAGGGTACGTCGCTTGAGTCCACCGGATAGCGCATCAAAGGCTTCTTCTGCGGGTAGCGATAGCAGCGATATGGTGGCACTGATGGTTTGTTCCAGATTCCAGCCATTGTGTGCTTCGATCTGCTGTTGCAAAGCATCCATCTGTTTCAGGGCATTTGGGTTATCCGCTGCCGACATGGCGGCGTGATGCCAGTCTTTGATGATCTTGCCCATCTCACCAACACCTTCGGCTACGACATCGTACACAGTGCCTTCAATAGATGCGGGAACATCCTGGCGTAATTCGGTGACTCGGGTGTCACGGCTATAGATCACCTCGCCTTCATCCGGTCTGATCTTTTTGCCCAGCAGCTTTAACAGGGTAGATTTCCCCTCGCCGTTGCGACCCACCAGACAGATGCGCTCGCCCTTGTCGATGCTCAGGTTTGCGTGGTCGAGTACCGGTGCTTCGCCGAAACTATGGTACAGATCTTTTATAGTGATAAGAGGCATTTGTGCTGGTCGCTAATTTGGAAGCGCGCATTATAGATGATTTTTTTAAATTGATGTTTCTGTTTAATGCGGATAGCAGTTAGAATATTTTTTCCATTTTCAGTGCTTGGTGGTCCAGACAATGCGTAAATTTATCTTACTGTTAGTAGGGGGTGTCTGTGTAATCCTTTTAGCTTCCGTTTCATTGATCTATGCTGTAGTAGATGATGAACCTCAGGTACTGGAGGCTGAACAACCAACGCCGCAATCCCTTCAACAGGCAAAGAATACATTAAAGCAGTTCAATCGACAGTTACAGCAGCCAGTGGGAAGAAATGTCATCAGCATCGCCCCGGATCAGTTGACGGCGATTTTTGCGCTGGTAAGCGATATCTTTAAGAATATTACGGCGAGACAGAACAGTAGTGATAATGACTTAATCATCAGTGCGACCATTAATCTACCGAAAAACCCATTTGGACGATATGTAAATATCAAAGCCTTTATTTCAGCTGATTATGCCGAGACTGATATTGCTAGAACTTCAATTGGTAGCTTAAGTATCAGCAATCAGAATGCCGTGGCACTGATTTCCAGGCTCATTCTGTGGCGGGCAGGTGAGGAGTTTAAGGCGCCGGAAGGAGACCTGGTGAGTGACCTCAGTATGCGTCAGGGTAAGTTGATGGTGCACTTAAACCCGCAACTCGATACTCGCCAATTGCTGGAGAATTTGAAATCCAAAGGCAGGCAGACACTGGATGTGCTGATCCCGCAAGGGCAATTTACCGAGGTCCAGTATTATTATGATTATCTTGTGCGCAGTACGCGATATATCCAGGGAAGCAATATATCTACCTCACTTTTTGATTATCTGAAGTTAGCACTAAGCGAGGCCAGGAGACGGTCTGATCTGGGTGATGCCCAGCAGGAAAATATTGCCGCATTGTTATCAGTAGGCCTGTTTGTTGGTGATTACGAATTACAGCGGGCATTAACGACATTATTGAAAGTGAAAAACCTGTCGAAGCATCACAGCAGGGTGACTTTGGCAAACAGAAAAGATTTAAATCTACACTTTATTTACTCGGTTGTGTTGACCATTTTAGCTGATCAGGGAGTGACGCTATCCATAGGTGAGATTAAGGAAGTAAGCGATTCGGCGAAGGGAGGAACTGGCTTTAGCTTTGTAGATCTTACGGCAGACCGGGCTGGTGTCCAACTGGCTGAATTTGCAATTTCCAATCCGTCGACAGCAAGACTACTGCAGGATAATATTTATAAAATAAACACTGAGTCTGGTGTATTTCCTGATATAGCACTATTACAGGAAGGGTTGAGCGAAGAGCAGTTTAAAAAGGATTATGTTAACAGGAAGTCGGCAGATTACAGGGTGGTGGTGTCTGAAATAGATCGGCGAATAGCGGCATTGGATATATATAAGCCATAACCTCAAGCCACTGGTTTCCAGCCGTTGGTCGTTGACATTTTTGAAGGTTTCTCAAGTATCAAACAGCTTGTTCGATTAAAACAGACCCTGGCTTTTCCTCTCTGTGGCCTCCTTGTTCTCAGTGGTGAGTGCTTTTTTAAATGCGGTAAAGATAGCTGAGTTTCAGGTGTAACCAGGTAATTTAAAGTTAACGAAACGTTTCTATAAACTGCTTAAGCGGCATAGGTCGATGAAACAGGAAGCCCTGAAACGCCTGGCAACCCCGTTTTTTTAACAGCTCAAATTCTGCGCTGGTCTCTACGCCTTCGGCAATGACATTTAGATTAAAATGGTTAGCCATTGAGAGGATGATTTCAACAATAGCAGCATCATCCCGGCTGCTATCAACGTTTTGCACAAATGTGCGATCTATCTTAATGCGGTCAACAGGTAATTGCTTGAGATAAGCCAGTGACGAATATCCAGTACCGAAATCGTCGATGGAAAACCTTACGCCTATCTCCCTTAGCCGCATCATTTTTGTGATCGTTGTCTCTACATCTCCAAGTAAGGTGCTTTCGGTGATTTCGAGTTCAAGGCTGGTCGGAGAGACCCCGCATCGCTCCAGTATCGATATGACTCTTGAAACGAAGTCTGCCTGGTGGAAATGTTTGGCGCTCAGGTTGACCGCGATAAGCTGGTTGTTAGCGATGATCTGTTCCTGTTTTAGTGACTTAATCATTTCACAGGCTTTCATTAATACCCAGTCACTCAGGGTCACAATAAAGCCAGACTCTTCAGCCATAGGTATGAATGCCGCAGGAAAAATCAGGCCTTTTTCAGGATGTTGCCATCGAATTAAGGTTTCCGCTCCAATACAATCCCCGTTGGCGTCTACCTGTGGTTGCAGGTAGAGTTCAAATTGATCCTTATTGAGAGCATCGCGCATCTCTGTATCAAGATTTAACCGCTGCTCTATTTCAGTGGTCATGGATTCTTCATAAAAATGCACGGTGTTTCTGCCCAGCAGCTTTGCTTTTTGTAAAGCAGAGCTGCCCATGCTCATAATGGTGTCTGAGCTGCCGGTGTCTGGATTGAAAATCACAATGCCGATACTGGCTGCAACCGAGATATAGCGTTCATTAATCCGGTTTGGGCTTTCAACTTCCATCAATGTTTTTCGAGCAAGATCGATAGCCAGCTGCTTTCCGGATTTATGGGTTTCGACAATATTAGAATATAAAATGCCAAACTCATCGCCGTCCACCCTGGCAATGCTTCTGTATGGGCTTTGTTGAAGCGATAGTCGGCTGGATATTTTTTTGAGCACCTTATCACCAAAAAAGTATCCTAGTGAGTCATTGATGTCTCTGAAATTATCCAGCCCAATATATAGCAACAGGCTAAACGGTTTTTCAGCATTATTTGTTGTATTAGCCCTGTCGATTCCGAGTTGTAAATGTCTTCGATTAGGTAAGCTGGTCAGGTCGTCATGGTAGGCTAAATACTCAATCCGTTTCTCGGCGACCAGTCTTCTTTGCATTTCTACTACAATGCGCTCATGCTCCATGGCCGCCTGGCATCCTTTATCCAGCCGTTCAAATACTGGAAGCAGAGCGTAAATCAGCTCTTCGGGTAACGGGCCGACGGCTCTTTCAAGAATCAATACCCCTGAATGTTCGAGTGGATAGCTATGATAGTAAAGCTCATTATCTTTAAAGAATTGTGTTTCAGTGTGGGGAGCAGGGTCCTGAAAATATGCAGTCAGCCACTCACCCAGGCCGGGCGTTTGCAGTAGATTCTTTGCATTACCTGATGGCATGAAAAAATAAAACGACTTTCCCGGCCCCTGATGAGATTCAGCAGGAATGATGTCTTCATCATTATAATGTCTGAAATAATAAATACGGCGAATAGAAAGTCGACGTAAACAGACTTTCATAAAGTGACGAAGCAAGGGGATCAGCTGTGGATTCGGGCCTATATTCATCGCCAGTTCATGCTGAATCGACATCAGGCTCAAGGTGTCCAGCTGACGGCCTGTACTCATTTACTGAGCCCTCCAATCACGGTGGTTTTGTTCAGGAACTGGATGTTGCCCTGTGAGTTATTCGCTATTTCACCGATCGATAATACGCCTATGATTTTTGCTTTTTCAGGCAGGTTTTTTCGAATACTTTCAAGCTCCAGATGAAATCGATCAGCAAAGATTAATTTTCGCGAAACACAGTCGACGATAAATACGTATCGCTCTTCATCAGTGTCATAGATAGGGGAAAGTTTTTCACACAATTGCGCAGCGGCCTGACCAGCTGCTGAGATTAACTGCTCTTCATCGGCATGCAGGACATAAACCATCGCATTGCTTGGGACAGTACCTGCGCATTCAATAGAGGTGCCTTTACAGGAAATTAGATCGCGTACCAGATACTCACACTCCAGTTGTTCCAGGCCAATGGGGTATTGACTTGAGGTATTAAAAAAATTGTCTGATTCAAAAGCCTTGTTAGAGTGTTGCTCCACGATGTCTTTATAGAAGGGTAGAGCAGGCTGGAAATTGATATCATGAATTTGATTGTTTTTAGCTCTGGTCACTAAAAAGGGCCCGGCAACAGCCTCCCAGCCATGGTGATAACTGGTGGTAAAAGAGGGTGACTGAAAGATTAAAAGCGCGGCATTGTTCCAACCACCTTCAGCCGTGAAGATATTGGGCCTGGATGAGAAATCATGATGCCCGCTGCCGCAGCCGATAATATTCATATCAGGCCCTACCTGATCGAACAGGCAGCTTATAAAATCATCCACGCCACTGGATAAACCATCAATAAAGAGTATAGCATTGTTGGTGGGTGCTTCTCTGTTTAGCCTGTTCGATAACACATCGCACAAATCATTTTCAGGTTTGTTGATTTCGGTAATTAGAAATACCGATCCTGCTGCTTTCAATCCACAGATAAGAGTAGCCCCTGGATATAGGTCGGTTTCGTGTATTACTGCGGGTAAAACAACGGCTGCTGAAGGTACAGGCTGGGCTTTCAATAGCGCAGGTAGAGAATTAAAATCGATATCGCTTTCGCTACCAATCAATAGCAAAAGCGCCTCAGAATCTTTCTGCAGAGCGATACTAATGGCAGATTGTATGCCTTCTAGCGTTCCAGGAGAGGAAAGCTGAATACTGGTAAAATATTGGCTCATCACTGAAATTATAAAATTTCCTAGCCAGAGTATACCTCCTCATACCGATCTTGCCGGTCTTTTTTCCTCAACAGGAGATGATTGTCTGTCTACCAGTCTTCAGGTTTACCTACATTGACGTTTATGCCCTGAGATAATAACTCCTGCTGTCGTTGACGTGAAAGGTCCAGATAGCTGGCAAACTCCTGGTGGTTATTGTCCAGAGCCATGCGAATGACATTGCCAAAATGGAATGGATAGAGCATAGATTCAACACGAGATACCTCCTTGCCCCCGTCGAATAGCACAATGCCGGGACGGTAGTTGATAGCCAGGTCTGCAGCTAGCTTAAGCGGGGTTGTCGGTTTGCCGTCAAAACCTGTAATAGGCTTATCAGATTTAGCATCCAGCCGGATCAGAGTCAGTCGCTTGAGCAGTTCACGTATTTCAGGGCGTTGCATCATTTTTTTATGGAAATGGTCACACTCATTGCAATCATTATCTTCAAACAATAAGGCGACAGGGCCCTGCAGTGTGCTTAAATCGGAGGCGGATGTGATCAATGGGTCTGGGATGAATTTATATTGCTCATACTGCATATGATGGCGTTTGTAATCACTGAAACTGCTAGTCAGGTAAGCCTTGCTTTGAACAAAATCCAGTGCCTGTTTCAAGGCTTCAGGAGAACGATAGCCATTCAGTCGTAATACGGTCTGGTTTTTATTATTCAAAAAGATGATGGTTGGGGTGTATTGAATCTTGAGATAGCTGGACAGAGCCCTTTCGGAAGTGTTGAGGTCTTCAGACATCGCTATCTCACGGTCTCCGCGAATATTGATGGCGATACTGTCGAAGTTTTGCTGAATCTGGCTTTTCAAGGGTTCCTTATTGAAGTTCTCGCTCAACATGCGATTACAATAAGGGCAGGCATTCAAATGAAAGAATAGCAGTACGTGCTTGTTACTATCAGCGGCTTCTTCCACATCATCGGCAATTTCGAGAAAAGACTGCTTAAACCAATCGGGTATTTCGTAGGCAATGCCTCCGGTTACGCGACCGGTTTCGGCTGCAGTTTGCGCCTGAGCGCTGAAAGCAAGAAGAAATATGATGAATGGAGTGATTTTTTTTAACATATCAGTCTTGAGTTTTTGTTATCCGCCAATGATGATATAGGAGACTAACAAAAAAAGGGCTTTATTCCATGTGTGGACGATTTGCGTTACAGGCGAATGCAAAACAGATAGCTGAATACCTGTCTGGAGAAGTACCAGAGCTATATATGCCAAGGTACAATATTGCTCCTACAACGCCGGTGCTGGCATTAACCTCAAGTGAGCTGACCTTTTTTAGCTGGGGCCTGGTGCCCAGTTGGTCTAAGGATGTCAATATTGGCAGCAGAATGTTTAACGCACGTGCCGAAACGATTTCTGAAAAGCCATCCTTTAAAAATGCCTATAAACGACGCCGCTGCCTGATTCCGGCCAGTGGGTTTTATGAATGGAAGGCCGAGCAGGGCGGCAAACAGCCGTATTTTTGTTATCTTGAGCGGCCCATATTCAGCTTTGGCGCGATCTGGGAGCATTGGTCCGACAGCATGGGTAACGAACTACAGAGCTGTTCTATTATCACACAGGAATCAGCAGGGGCTATGCGAGAGCTACACGCCCGAATGCCACTGGTTATCCCGGAAAATCTACGCGATTTATGGCTGGATCACAGCGATGAGAGTACCGAAAGAGCCGATTATTGCCTGCATCACTCAGATTTTGACTTCAGCATGTATGCAGTGAGTAAGAAAGTCAGTTCGGCGCGCAACGATAGTGCAGATCTGGTGCAAAAAATGGAATAAAGCGTATATTTAGTGCGACATATATAGGCAAATAAAATATTAGCAGAAGAGAAAACCAGGAGTTACATCGACCTTTTAGTCGACAATCAACAAAACAACTATAAGCAGACAGGCCATAATCAGTGCTGCAATAACATAAGTGGGGAATATGGTTTTTTTTAAAATCTTTCTCAAGCTGATACTGTTGTTCGGTATTCTGCTTGCAGTTGTAGGCCTGTATTTCTATGACAAACACTCACCGGGACCTGAAT
>JBNKPX010000089.1:0-13200 GCA_050295575.1 Gammaproteobacteria bacterium
CCTTGACATGTGTGTAGGCCAATGTGGTATCTGGGTTGGTGAAAACATCGAGCCTGAGAAGAAAAACTCAGAATTGATGCCTACTGAACCATACCTGCTGGGTTCTCACTCTGGTTGTTGTGGTATCTGGACTTCTGGTCCTACTGACGTAGGTGCACCTACTGAAGAAACTATGGAAGGCGTACCTTCTCATCTGCCTTCTGGCTGGAACTGGGGCTATCGTGGTATGACTACCGTTAACGGTCTGTTCACAGCGGGTGACGGTGTTGGTGCTTCTGGCCACAAGTTCTCTTCTGGTTCTCACGCTGAAGGCCGCATGGCTGCTAAAGCGATGGTTAAGTACTGCCTGGACAACGCAGACTTCACTCCAGAACTGGATACTACCGTTGACGAGCTGGTTGAAGAAATCTACCGTCCGGTTAGAACTTTCCTTGAGTTCAAAGACTACACCACAGCAATCGATGTTAACCCTAACTACATCACTCCAAAGATGCTTCAGTTCCGTTTACAGAAGATCATGGATGAATATGTAGCGGGTGTTGCAACTTACTATACAACCAACTCAGAAATGCTCAAGGTTGCTAGTGAGAAGCTGGACATGCTGAAAGAAGATGCGCTTAAGATGCGTGCTAAAGACCTTCACGAATTACTTCGTGCATGGGAAAACTATCACCGCATCCTGACTGCTGAAGCTCATATGAAGCACATCGAGTTCCGCGAAGAATCTCGTTATCCTGGTTTCTACTACCGCATGGATAAGAACTTCGTTGACGAAGAAAACTGGAAGTGCTTTGTAAACTCTGTATACGACAAGAACACCAAGCAGTGGACATGCTTCAAGCGTGCACACGTTGATCTGGTAGACAAGTCTAAACTGTTTAAGTAAACCACCACTTAAGCAGTAAGAGTTATAAAGCCGGGTAGCGCAAGCTACCCGGCTTTTTTATTGAGTTCAATAATTGGGATAAAAGTTATGCGAGGTTTAGTATTTGAATGTGGTCACACAGCAGCCTGTCCAGATATATTAAGTAGTATACGCATCAATAAGGCCTGCTAACCCTAGCTGAGTACAATGGAAGAGTGTAGCAGCGAGGTATATAAGGGGATGACTTGTATAAGCTCTTACCTATCTGACATGATCAGAGAGTCTTAAATAAATTTCGTACAGGGCTTTGAAGAGGCAACAATCTTGTTTAAATCAGGCCCTAACTGAAGTCCACAGAGTCACCTGTCCATTAATCCCTATACTACGTGCGCGGCCTGTGGATTTTGCCTCATACATGCGCTTGTCGGCCAACTCTACCTGAGCTTTCCAGTCTTTTAATGTATCTTCCTGTATCTCTGCAACACCGATACTTGCGGTCACTGGATCATTATCTGGTTTTTCACCTAAACCCGCCTGCATCAGGCGTTTCACCACATCATTAGCCTCGTTAAAATCAGCAGTAGGTAGAATAATAATGAATTCCTCACCACCCCAGCGAATAACACTATCCCCTTTTCGAACCGATGCAACCATCTGTTGAGCCGCTTTCTTTAAAACAACATCGCCGGCATCATGGCCAAATGTATCGTTTACCGCCTTAAAATGATCAAGATCGAGATAAAGGAGCGACATAGAATTTTCACTCATGGTGGCAAGACGGAATTGTAAATCGAGCATTTCGATGCCTGCGCGACGGGTTAGCATACCGGTTAGTACGTCATAACTGGCACGACTGGCTGATGACAGCATATAACGTAATTGACTAAGCGAAGAAAATAGTGCCACACCCAGAATGAGTACAAATAACCAGATGGTTGAAATGGCCTGGGGGATTTCAGTTCTAGTCTCGGGATAACTCGTATAGATAGTCACCATCAGCATGGGGATCGCTAACGCCATAAATTCCTGCAGCGTCAGAGGAAACAGGGTTAGTCCAGCAACCATGATAAATGGCAATAAAGCATACAGCTCGGCTACTACAAGCCCTGCCCCATTAAGCTCATAGGCACTTATCCAGTTATCAGAGGCAAGATAAAAAAGTGGCGTTACAGCCAACATACCTGCTAGTAGTATGCGGGCTCGTTTTAAATTAGCTTCTTTTCTGGCTTGCCAGGCCAGTGCTGCAAAAGCTAATGCAGATATCACTCGTATAGAAATCAGCTCATTCCATAAACCTTGTGGTAAAAACAAAAGATCAATCAAAGACCATGCAGGCACCAGAATGGCAAAGACCACGCAAAAGAAATAGATTCGACTTTGCATAATGGTTGCTCGATGCCGGGAAATGGGCAAACCATGATCTTTATTATGGAACAACTCGTAGAGTTGGTCTGCAGTATAAATTCCCAGGGATTCGCTTAGAGTGATATACATATTGATCAAGTACTTCATGCCTCGGCATCCAATAAAACATTGGTTACTACTATATATTCCAACCATAGTATTGAGTCACTGTTAAACAACATACGATTGACCCATGTCAAAAATTAATAGTGATGTGATCTGAATATCAAAAAATCACAGTTAGCTATTTCCGAGACTCAATATCAGCGTCTTACCAGACTAGTTTTCGATCAGCCGGTAATGACTTACAGGTAAAAACATTATAGGTAAAAGGTAAATTTCTACATTCACTTATTGATATACCCTTCACCCGTCACATTTTATGCTATTAGCTCTAGAAATCTTAACCTGATTTGTTTTTTCCAAAAGCACTTATGATATTCTTCAATATCTTTAATTCATGAAGCAAAATCAATGTCCTCCGGGCTTACTCCAGCTGATCAGAATGTTTTCGGTGTTTTAAACGTCGTTGCCCAGGCCCTTACCAATGCTTTAAGGCATAAAGACCTGTTTACACAGTTGCATTCATCGCGCGTGATTGATTTATCGACGGAAATAGGAAAACAGTGTCAGCTTTCCTTAAAAGATCTTGAGTTACTCAAAATCAGTGCCTGCCTGCACGACCTGGGCAAGATAGGCATCGATGATCCCATTCTCAGCAAACCCGGACCTTTGACCGATGAAGAATGGAGCTCTATGAAGGATCATGCAGAGATCGGTGCTGACATCGTTGCCGATTTAGATTCATCCGAAGAATCAGCAAAAGTTGCTGAAGCTATCCGACATCATCACGAAAACTATGCTGGCGATGGCTATCCACACAGACTAAAAGGTGAGGACATCCCCTACCTTTCAAGAATCATCTCCATCGCCGACTGTTACGATGCTTTAACTGAAACACGTTCCTATCATAAGCCTTTCGACAAACAAGGGGCAATCAATATCCTGGTTCAGGAAATGCAGGAAGATAAATTTGATCCTTATCTTTTCAAAATATTTATCAAGTTAATGGAAGCCGCATAAAATATTACTGCCTATATCGAAACATCTAACCCTTTTTTTGCTGCCCATAGCCTTTCTGAATACTTTTAAACAATTGCCATGAAACAAAGAGTCACTTTTTAAACATATAATTAGTATCTTGCCATAATCAACATGCTATTAAATTTTAGTTTTACATTACATTTATAAATACCGGACAAGCACATTTAATGAATACAGATTTTACGCGTAAGCAAAGAGGCACAGGACTCAATGCGGTTAATGCTGAATATATCGATCAACTCTACGAGGCTTTCAAACACGATCCTGACAGCGTGCCTGATGAGTGGCGAAATTACTTTTATGGCTTTGAACATTCACAATCAGAGCATCCATCACCAGCCATTGGTATACAGCAAACGTCTACTGACGTCTCTATACCTGAGATAAAGTTTTCCCGTTCAGCGGAACGATTGATTCAGGCATACCGAATGATAGGTCATTTATATGCTCACATCGATCCATTGAATCTGGAAAAAAATGAACGACCCACTGAACTCGCACCAGAATATTACGGACTGGAAGAAAAGGACCTGAGTCGTGATCTACCCCTGGTAAGTATTGATCCCAATCAGAGTCTGCCATTAGCCGAAATCATTCAGGTATTGGACAAGGTCTACTGCGGTAGCCTTGCCAGCGAATACATGCACATCACTGCACCTGACCAACATCGGTGGATAGAACAGCGACTCGAATCTACCCGAGGTGACTGGCAAGGTCAGCATGACGACCAGACCCGTATAGAGATACTCAAGGACCTAACCGCTGCGGAAGGACTGGAGCAATATCTGCATCGCAAATACATCGGTCAGAAACGTTTTTCTCTTGAAGGCGGTGACTCCCTGATTCCATTACTCGACAAAGTCGTTCAGAGTGGCGGACAGCTAGGTATTACCGATATTGTCATCGGCATGGCTCACCGTGGTCGACTCAATGTTCTGGTTAACCTGATGGGTAAAGCACCGCAGGAATTATTCGATGAATTCGAAGGAAATCTTGAACCTGACACTCAAACTGGCTCTGGCGATGTGAAATATCACCAGGGGTTTTATTCTGACATACAAACCCCCGCTGGTCCCGTTCATGTCTCGTTAGCCTTTAACCCGTCTCATCTTGAAATCGTATCCCCCGTGGTTGAAGGCGGTGTTAGAGCGCGTCAGGACCGCCTTGGAGAAACAGGGTATCAACAGGTCATGCCCGTGCTGATTCATGGTGACGCTTCGTTCATCGGTCAGGGGGTCACTACTGAAACCCTAAATTTCGCAAAAGCCGAAGGTTACGAAACCGGCGGTACCCTGCATGTTGTCATCAATAACCAGATTGGTTTCACTACCAGCCCGATAGAAGCACGATCAACGCGCTATTGCACCGAAGTAGCCAAGTTAATCCAGGCACCGGTATTTCATGTTAACGGCAATGACCCGGATGCCGTGGTTTTCGTCACTCAACTAGCGCTTGAATACCGCAATACCTTTCATAATGATGTTGTTATTGACCTGGTCTGCTATCGTCGTCAGGGCCATAATGAAGCCGATGAACCCATGGTCACACAACCCAGTATGTATCAGAAGATACGTATCATGGAAACCACCAGGGCGCTATATGCAAAACGTCTTTTTGAACAAAACCTGTTAAAACAAGAGCTCGCTGACCAGATGGTGGCTGATTATCATCATTCACTGGAACAGGGAAAGGTGATGGTAAGTGAATTTCTGGATGGCTCCAGCAGTGGTTATAAGTCTGCAGACTGGCAGCGTTTTATGGATGCACGTCCAGGCGATAAACCAGAGACCAGGGTTGATGCAGAAACACTTCAACAGGCGGGCATGAAAGCACTCACCCTGCCTGAAGATTTCAATGTGCATGCTCGAGTTAATAAGGTACTTCAATCTCGACTGAAAATGCTACAGCAGGAACAGCCGATGGATTGGGGTATGGCCGAAATGCTAGCTTATGCCACCCTGCTGCATGAAGGTGTTGCAATTCGTCTGACGGGTCAGGATGCTGGCCGCGGCACCTTTGCTCACCGCCATGGCATATTACATGATCAGGTCAATGATCATCATTTAGTGCCTCTATCACAGGTTAATCCGGATGGACCGCGCTTTGATCTGATCAACTCTATGCTGTCTGAACTGGCTGTTGTGGCTTTCGAATATGGATACGCAACCTCCAGTCCAAAAACGCTGGTAATCTGGGAAGCCCAGTTTGGAGATTTTGCCAACTGTGCACAACCTGTGATCGATCAATTTATTTCCAGTGGATACCTGAAATGGGGCCGACTCTGTCAACTCACCCTGTTCCTGCCACATGGATTTGAAGGTCAGGGACCGGAACATTCCTCTGCTCGTCTGGAACGTTTTCTGCAGCTTTGTGCTGAATTGAACATGCGAGTGTGGAACCCGACGACTCCGGCACAATTATTTCATTTGCTTCGTGATCAATACTACCGTGATTTTCGTCGACCATTAATCGTCATGACCCCCAAAAGTCTATTAAGACATCCGCTGGCAGTATCAAGCATGGATGAATTATCAGAGGGTGGACTCAAGATGATCATTGAAGAAAGCGATGAGCTAGCCAACAACAAGGTCACCCGGGTTGTCGCCTGTAGTGGCAAGGTTTATTACGACCTGCTTAAGTCCAGACGAGAGAAAGAGATTGATAACATAGCGATTATACGAATCGAGCAGTTATACCCCTTCCCACGACGCACCCTGAAAAGGTTGCTAGCTCAATACAAATCTCTTACTGAACTCGTCTGGTGTCAGGAAGAGCCACGAAATCAGGGCGCCTGGTACCAGATACAACATCACCTGCGCGTGAGTAAGCCTTACTATGTTTCACTTGGCTATTCAGGTCGAGCGCCGTCAGCATCACCGGCCTGTGGAAATGCTCGCCTGCATCATATCCAGCAACAGGATTTAATAGATAGAGCACTATCCGATCAGCCGGTAGATGATCCCGGAGAACGTCTGGAAGATACGGATATTCACTAAGCATCAATCCAGCAGATATTGGCACCAGTAAATACTGGTGCCAATATTCCTGATAAGTTTTATTGCAGGGATTGAAGCCATCCTGGTTGCTGCTAGCTTCGCTGGATCTCCATATTTACCTCTGTTGCAGTCCTGATTCGGAACCGGGTTACATTTTTTGGATTGCCGTGCACCAACCTCATATCATCGACACTTCGATCTACCCTACGAGAACCCTTCAGAGTGATAACAGGAGGTACTTAACCCGGTATAAGAAAAGCCCGGAATATAATCCCGGGCGACTCTCAATTTCCGAGGTTAAATTTCAGGGTTATAAAGGCGCTGATGAAAAAGGCCGGACCCCTTTAAGCTGTGTAAAGACTTAGCCAGAGCAAGAACCGACAGATCGATCAAAGGCTCAGCCAGTATCACCAGGGCATAAGCACCGCCAAAACTGGCAACCTGCATCAGATTTTCCACACCAAAACCCTGACCGTAAATAGCCCAGAAAGCTACCCATGAAATCACTCCACCCTGGAAGGCCGTGGATAAGGTCAGTGCCTGTTTATAAGTTACGTCCTGATACGCTGTTTGAGAGGGAATAATACGGTGCGCGACAACATGAATCGCGAACAGTGGAACCAGCAGGCTGGTGACATTCATGCCATATTGTGGCAAGTCAGCCGGTGCAAAAAACACACCCTGAAGCAGTAAACCCATAGCCAGTCCTACCGCAGCTGGCGCCGCACCGAAAATCAGAAAAAGCGTAGATCCGAGAATTAGATGAACTTCCGAAACACCGACAGCATAATGCGGAAGCACCTGGAAAAAACTGAATACTAACAACGTAGAAATCAGGCAACGTGCCATCAGAGCGAATAAGCCAGATTCTTTCATTGAGTGTACGGTTAGTTTTGCGGTATAAGCAATAGCTCCGCCAGCGGTCAGATAACCCAGACTAATTTTTGCGCCTTCAACGACGCCTGGTTCTATATGCATTTGTTTATCCTCTTTAATTTATCAACGAACTTAATATTATTCTTCCCAAATAGTCAGGAAGTGGTTTTCCACAATTGATGATTTACTCAATCATCATCAAATGAAACTATCTAATTTGAACCTTTAAATGTCCAATACTGAAATGCGATACGATCAATAGATGAATCCTATAGTTGCCTGCTGACACAATAAGTTTTCAGATTAGCCGATAGCATGTAGATTTGGACTACAGCAAACACGGCCTGCCTTAAAAAACTAATGCAACCTGGGCTAAACTGGTCATTTTTTGAAGGTAAACTCGCTACTAACCACCACGTTTATGTATTTCACGTAAGCTTTCGCTCAGGTGTTCGCCTATTAATGACATCATACGCAGCCCTTCCTGGGTGCCTGGTTCTGATATCATTTTTAGCAACCCACCGAGGCCACCTTTGGCTGGAGGCGCAATCGCAATGTCTCGACTGGTTTTGGCTAATGCGGTCGATAAGCCCAATAGCAGTGCCTGATTTTCGGGGTGATCCAGTTCCTGCAACAGTTTTATTAAACCTTCGTTACGCGTCACGCGATCCAGCAGCACCATACCTTCACTGAAGGCCGAAGCCAGACGCGCAATCATATCATCGGTCAAAGCATCCTGTGTCGCGGCTACGATGGAAGCAAACTCACTTAATCGCTGAAGATCTGAAGTACTGATAGTTGTAGTATCAGAGGATGAATTATTTTGTTCAGTCATGATTTCGTTCCTCACAGTAATCCGCGTACACTGGTCCAGTACATTTTGTTATACGAAGTTTTGAACCAGTGCATCGGCTGGTTTGCAGGTTTAAGGTCGGGCGGATTCTGATAATTAAACATTGCATAGGTTGCTTTATCGTGACCGGCTTCGATAAAGCAATAAACCTTGCCATCGTATTCAGTCACTGGTGTACCAATCTTGATGACTGATGCGATGTTTTCTGAAATAACCTCTGCCTCAAAATGTGCCGCAGAGCCGGTTTTACTCACCGGTAAATTCGTTGTATCACCAACCACATAAACATTTTCATAGCCTTCCATAGTCAGTGAATGTCTATCGGTAGGAATCCAGCCATCCTGCCCCAATCCGTTTCTCTCGATAACGCCCATACCGTGATGTTCCGGCACCGAAATCAGCAAGTCATATGTGTACTCGGATCCTTCCATACTTTTGACAATTTTGTTTTCTACATCCACCTCTTCGACATTGAACAGGGTCTCATACTCAATACCCATGCGATCAAACTCTGGCTTGGCCCAGATCGCCACATTTTCGATACTGTGAATCCTGTTAATCGGATAGTGATATTTGATATTCACTTTATCCCTGATGCCTCTGGCAGTGAAGTAATCGTGCAGGGCAAATGTCAATTCAACGGGAGCTATCGGGCATTTATGCGGAACACCAACTACGATACCGACATTGCCACCCTGGAATTCACGCAACTTTTTAAACATACTAATGGCGCCCTTCTCGGTATAGCAAGTTTCAGAACCTTCATCCAGGCCCGGAACCTTTTTAGGCATGATACGAGAACCAGTCGCGATAACCAGAACATCATACAGGTATTCCTTACCACTTTCGGTTCTGACTTTTTTCTTGTCCAGGTCGAATTTTTCAACGGGATCAACATGGAACTGGATACTGGCTTCAAGCAGACTTGCCTGGTCTCGATACAGTTCATCAGGCATCATCTGACCAAATGCCACATACAGTAAGCCTGGTTGATACATATGCTGATCCGAAGCAGAAAGCATGGTTATCTGTACCTTGCCTTTACGAATCTCCGGAGCCAGGCGCCTGGCCAAATTATTTGCAACAATGGTTCCACCAGTGCCACCACCAACGACTAAGATTCTCATCGCATATTCCTCTGAATAATTTTCTGATTTTTCTGCAGAAATAGCAGAACATTAATTAACTGATCAGGTAACCGCCAGGTGTTACCTATTTAGCTTTACGTACAGTGATGTGCCATACATCGCCAACCTGTTCACTATTGACCATCTCGTGGCCAATCTTGTTCACCCACTCTGGCACGTCTTTCGCTGTACCATTGTCGGTAGATAACAGTTCAATGCTATCCCCTACAGCTGCCTGCTTCATATAGGTAATTAATTCCATCAGCGGCCCTGGGCAATAGGTATTGCATGCATCGACTACTTTATGTTCACTCATGTTAAAATTCCTCGAATCTATTGGGTTTACTATCTTTATTAAAAAGTAAAAAGTTGAGAGCCTTCGGCATCCATTAGAAATTTTGTTAATCCCGTCGCATCACCAAATCCCTCCTCCAGGTCTTCATCGGTGATTTCCAGTAAATCAAGCGCCATCGAACAGGGTAACAATTTAGCATCACCTAATTCAGCAGCCTGCTGGAATAATTGCTTAAATGGAGGGACGCCATTTTTAACCAGAAGATCTCCAAACTTTCCTTCTGTTGGAGCAACCGTTGCGTCCCCTTTAACAAAATAAGTGAGCGCATTCATTGAGAAAAACACAGTGACTTCATCACCGCTGGCTGCTCCCACAGAGGCTACCATTGCAGCCATCTGTAATTTTTCATGACTTCCTGATAAACACAGTATGTCTATTTGCCTGGGCATTTTTTTAAACTCCGCTTGTAGTGCTTCTGCTGATTTTTAGGTAAACAGTCAGCAGCAATCTATTAAAGGCAAACGCCTTATCTATTAATGTTTACACCTGCATCGCAGGCCCCTTTTGATACGCCTGATAAATGAATATTAAGCGCTCTTGAATTAAGCCCGGTGCCAGCAGTAATTCTTGATAATGAAGGCACAGGTACTATCCAGAATGTAACCAATCACACCGATCACCAACACCATTGCAGTCAGGTGATCATAAGATAGCGTTTCCCTGGCATCCGCTATCGAATAACCGAGTCCTGAAGTAACACCGAGAAATTCAGCCGGTACCAGTACAATCCAGGCAACACCCAGAGCAGCCCTGATACCCGTCATAATGTCGAATGCGATGGCAGGCAGAATGATCTCTTTTAGTGTTTGCCATCGACTCGCCCCCAGATTTCGTGCGACCTTAAACCAGTTCGGATCAACCTTGGCGAGTCCTGCCGCAGTAGCAAACGCAACCGGCCATACTGAAGCTATAGAGAGCAGGAAAACAATCGCCTGATCCCAGGACAAGAACACAATTACCGCTATCGGCTCCCATGATAATGGGCTGATCATACGCAATAACTGGAATGGGGAGTTACTCAGCTCTTTAAATGTTTTACTACGACCGAGTAATATCCCAATCGGAATCCCCAGGGATATGGCAATCGCTAGCGCAATCCCTAAACGATAGCCACTGGACATGACCGCATTCTGGATCGTTCCATCACTCCACAGCTCAGGATAAGCTTTGAAGGTAGGAATTGGGCCAAAGTCAGCGAAGTTTTCAGTATCCGGGTTTATCGCTAGAAAATAACCGCCGAGCCACCATAAAGCGAACAGGATGGCGAGACCGGCAACCCAGTTAAAAAGCGGCTTTCCTAACATCTTCATTCTACCTTCATCTTTTAACATGATTCTTTTTACTCTCTAAATTACGAACAACTCTTCTCTGTTATAGGGATCACCCGACTGAGGCACACTGGAATCATTTTTCCATTTTGGATTTGCCTCCAGTGCCTTTTTCACAAAGTCATAATTAACCAGATCTTTTGCAATATGATCAGGATCGAGCCTGGCTACATAATCCACATCACCAGTGAGTACCGAATCCTGCAGGTACTGTATATTTAGCTTGGTCGCTGACGGATAGGGCCAGGCCTGGAAATTGATACGGTCCTGTCCCCAGGCTGTATGCTGGACTGCATGAGGATTCTTGTAGTAAGCAGGGTCGTAATGCATCATCGCGCGTTGCACCACTTTTTTAGGGAAGGGGTAATACTTCTTGCCATCTCTGGAGAGCACCTGTGCCATTTCTTCACGGTTTTCACTGAGATATATCTGGGCTTCGATAATCGCATTATGTACACCCTGGGCCCATTCAGCGCGATCCGGATCCATCGTATCTGCTTCATGCATGACCACTACGCAACAGGGGTGACCTTTCCAGATATCTCCGGTGAATCTGAGAATTTTACCGCCTGCTTTTAATTCACCCAGAGCGGCAAATGGTTCGGCAACGCAATAGGCATCAATTGATTTAGCGGCAAGCGCAGGTGGCATTGAAGGTGGTTCCAGCACGATGATATTACACTCGTTAGGAGCCAGCTTTGCATCCTGTGGGCGTATAACTGGTGTTATACCTGCGGCGCGCATCATTTTCTGGGAAATAATATTGTGGTTCGAATACCAGTAAGGTACGGCGAACTGTTTCCCGCCCAGATCTTCGGCTTTGGTGATGCCTGTATGTTTACCAACCACCACTGCGGAACCATTTGTATGATCCCAGGCGGTAATTTTTACCGGGAAGTTTGAGTTGTAACGCATGGCAACAGGAATCGGCGCCAGTAAATGAGTCAGGTTAAAACGATGTGAAGAAAACGCTTCTACCAAAGGTGACCAGCCGCGTATTAATGTCGGTGGTGCTGAATCAAGTCCCTGCTTCTTGAAAAACCCCTTTTCATGCGCAGTGAGTAGCGCTGCCGCATCAGTAATCGGTATATAGCCCAATCTAACTACGGGATCCCATTTCTTTTCCTTGGCATAACTGGGGAATGGTAACGCACTTCCCAAAGCCGCTGCCGTCCCAAATTTTAACAGGTCGCGGCGGCTTATACCTGAACCGAGAACATCTTTAAAACGTGGATCGTAGTCCATTACCAGATCTGAATCCTGTATTCCATCACTATGCAACTTGTAGATTTTTTTCATATCAGTCATTTCGTTTTCCTCAATGGTTTGCTTCTGGGTGAATAGTAGCGACGCTTTTTTTCTAATCTCTACCTAACTGTTGCTTAACCTTTTTGAAATTATTAAAAACTATCAATCTGGAAATTCGTTTATTCATCGGAGGCCGTGATCGACGCATCGTGAAAAGCCTGTAATAAATAGGAACGCATTTCCTGAGCATCAGGATCATTGCGATCTCTGGGGTCGTCCAGATCTATTGCGATGTCATGCAGGATTTTTCCTGGTGAACCCGCCATGATTAATGCTCGATCTGCCATCACAACAGCTTCATCAATATCATGTGTCACCATGAGCAGGTTAATACCGAGCTTTTTGGCAATCGCTCTGACATCTCGTTGCAATGCGGTACGCGTGAAAGCATCCAGTGCAGAAAACGGCTCATCCAGTAAAAGAAGCTCTGGTTCCATAACCAGTGATCGAGCCAGAGCCACACGTTGTTGCTGCCCCCCCGATAAATCCTGGGTGTTTTTCTTTGCGTATTCGTCCAGTTCAACAAGGCTTATGGCTTCTGCAACCTTTGCCTGAATCTTGTCTTTCGGCCAGTTTGAAAACCTCAGCCCCAGCCCTACATTGGATTCAACGGTTAACCAGGGGAAGAGATGAGGAGCCTGAAACATCATTACCCAGCGGGGAGATGGGCCGGTCACTTCAATATCATCAAGCGTTAGCGAACCACTTGTTTTGTCGAGCAGACCAGCAATGATATGGAGCAACGTTGATTTACCACAGCCTGAGCGGCCAATGATAATTAAAGCCTCCCCCTGTTTTGCGTCTATGTTCACACCATCGAAGGTCAGAGGACTCTTCTCGGTATAGCGATGAGTCAGGTTCTCGACCTTCATTTGAACACCACGGATTGACATTATTCAACTCCTATTTTTTTAGTTATTGTTTGTTAAGCGCGTTAGTCTTTAAAAACTAACGCGCTATAGACTGCTTACTTTTTCTACCCCG
>JBNKPX010000090.1:0-12817 GCA_050295575.1 Gammaproteobacteria bacterium
CGCTATTTTCAATTACCTTGGGTTTGCCACCTTCCATCACAGCAACACAGGAGTTGGTGGTGCCCAGGTCAATACCAATGATTCTACCCATTTCTATATCTCCAAAATCTTTAATAAAAAATTGCTTGCTGCAGAAGTAAGGCCTTTTAACCGGCTTTCAAGTGCAAATCACAAGCTTTTTTGTGGTTTTTAACGTTGTTATTTGTTACAGCTGGAATCTATTCTGCTTTCGGCTTTGAAACGACAACCATAGCAGGACGAATCAGGCGCTCGTTTAGCAGGTATCCTTTTTGCATTACCGTTAATACGGTATTTGCTTCCACTTCATCACTTTCCTGCATCGTCATTGCCTGATGATGCTCAGGATTGAATTTTTCACCCTGCGGATCGATCGCCTGTATTCCATTTTTCTGCATCATTTGAGCAAACATTTCCAGCGTCAGATTCATACCTTCACGGATAGATTCCAGGGTGGCATTTTCATTCTGTGTTGCAGCCATACCCATTTCCATACTGTCAGTCACTGGAAGCAGAGATTCGACAAAGTTTTTAACTGCAAACTTATGCGCATTCTCAATATCTCTTTGTGCGCGCTTGCGGTTATTTTCTATTTCTGCGTTCAGGCGCATGATCTGATCCCAATATTCCTTGATCGTGCCTTGTGCTTTAGCCAGTTCAGCGTGCAAATCCTGTTCATCATTCTTTGTAGAATCTGCTGCAGCTTCTTCAGCTTGCATGTCTTCCGATGTGTTTTCTGGTTGCAGGTTTTCCTGCTCATCAGTTTGTTGTGGGGCATCCTGATTGTTTTCAGACGTCATAGCTTGGCTCCAAATGTAAAGCAAAAATAAGAATGGGTGGATATGTGTGGATTATTTCTGACTATTCAAGGCTGAAGTTAGTAATCTTGCAGTTAAATCGACCGTTGGGATGATTTTTTCATAGGCAATACGCGTTGGACCAATAACTCCAAGGACACCAACGACCTCATTATTGATCGTGTAAGGGGCACCAATCACCGATAAATCGCTTAAAACGCTATAACCTGACTCACTGCCGACAAAGATTTGCACGCCTTCAGCCTTGGTACAGCCCTCAAGTATATGCAGCAGATCGCGCTTACTGTTAAAAATATCGAATATCTCACGTAGTTTCCCAATATCAGATAATTCGGTAAATTGCAGCAGGTTGGATTCCCCGGCTGTCAGCAGATCTTCCGCATCCCCCTGCTGACAAACAGAGCCCATGACTTCCAGCACAGATTCCAGAATAGAATTTACCTGATCTTTATGCTGACGTAATTCTGATAGCAATTTTTCTCTGGCTGGAGTGAAATCCGAACCAATCAAATACTGACCCAACTGGCGCGCAAGCTGGGTTAACTCCAGATCAGTGTAATCGCGATCAACATGGATGATTTTGTTGTGTACCTGATCAGCGTTCACCACCATAATCACTAAAATTCTGCGATCAGACAGCTTCATAAATTCAATATGTCGAATTTCGGTATGCGATGGCTTACTGACACTGATCAGTCCCGTCAACTGGGTCATTTGAGACAGCATACTGGATGCGGTCTGGATTAAATCGGTTGAGGTTTTATCCGAGGTAAATGCATTATTGAGAGATTGTTCAACCGACTTTCCTAAATCCTTCACTTCCAATAAACTGTCGATGAAAAATCGATAACCTGCCTGGGTGGGAATTCGACCGGCGGAGGTATGAGGCGAATTAACCAGCCCCATATCTTCCAGCTTTGCCATAATATTGCGAATAGTCGCAGAGCTGACATCTATTCCCGAATGCTGTGCCAGGCTTTTTGAACCAACGGGTTGACCGTCACGGGTATAGGACTGAATAAGATATTTGAGTAGAATTTGAGCACGTTCATCAAGTTCATACGATTCAGTCATTTTGTTTCACAACTTATTAATGTTAAAGAATGGAATTGTAAACCGATTAATTTACCCATGCTAGAAACCTCTTTCAAAACCATCGGAATTATTGTGCGTCAGCAAAGCTCGGGGCATAAGGATGAAATCCGTGCAATCTTCCATGCTTTAAGGACTTATGGAGAACTGTTAATCCATTATCTGGATGAGGATATCACCCTGCAGGAGCATCCCTCAGCCAGCATCGAGCAGATTGGAGAGACTGCAGACCTTGTGGTATCGATCGGTGGTGATGGTACCCTGCTCACGACTACCCGATTACTGGTGGATTACCAGATTCCTCTGGTCGGTATCAATCTGGGAAGACTAGGGTTTTTAGCTGATGTCACCATGCTCGAGCTAAAACAGCACCTGAGTGAAATATTTGAAGGCAATTACAGCATAGAAAAACGTTTTTTACTGCAGGGTGAGGTCGAGCTCCACGACGGCCAGACAAGCAGTTACATCGGCCTGAACGATATTATTCTACACAGCCATGAATCGGTAAGCATGATCGAATTCGAGGTTTTTTCAGACGGCAAACTCATCAACCGACAGCGTGCAGATGGCCTGATTGTATCTACACCCACAGGGTCCACCGCTTATTCGCTTTCTGGCGGAGGCCCAATTATGCACCCTAGCCTGCAGGCTATCTCGCTGGTACCGATTTGTCCGCACACCCTGAGTCATCGCCCGATTGTGCTACCTGCCGATCGTCAGATAGATATTCACCTTAGTCATGATATGGCCGCTCAGGTCAGCTTTGATGGTGTGACAAGAGCTATTATCAACGATCAGGATAAAATTCATATCCAGCGCCACCCAAAAGAGATCACACTGTTACATCCTGCTGGATATAATTACTTCCATATACTACGAGCCAAACTAAACTGGAGCAATCACCCCTGATGTTAGAGTCAATCTCGATCAGTAACTTCACTATTATTGATCAAAGCCTTATCGATTTTAACCGCGGCATGACGGCATTAACCGGTGAAACCGGAGCAGGTAAATCGATTCTTCTGGATGCTATCAAGCTGGTACTGGGTGATCGCGCCGGTTCTGACTGTGTTAAAAGTGGTACTGAAAGAGCTGACATCTCGGTGAGCTTTAATCTGGCAGATATTCCCGAAGCTCAGCTTTGGCTGCAGCAAAACGAATTCAATGAAGAAGATGAATGCCTGATTCGTCGTGTAATACAGGCAACTGGACGTAGCAAGGCATTTATTAATGGCACTCCAGCAAGCCTGAGCCAACTAAAACAGCTAGGCGAAATGCTGGTCGACCTGCATGGCCAGCATGAACACCAGTCATTACAAAAACCGGGCATCCAGTTGCAGCTGCTCGATAGCTCTATGGCTAAACCAGAGTTGTTAGCCCAGGTTAAACAGTTATATGACGACTATAAAACGCTACAAAAACGCTATCGTCAGGCTATGGATGATTCATCGGATAAGCAGCAGCGTATCGATTTACTAAAACTCTACACGGGTGAATTTTCACAGCTGGATTTACAGCCTGAAGAAATTAATGATTTAAAGAATGAATCGCAACGCCTGTCACATGCCGGCCAGATTCTGGAAAGCTGTGATAGCATCATTAATACACTATACGAAAGTGACGAGACTAATATCCAGCACCTGCTTTCAAGCTGCGATGATAAGCTTGAACAATTACTGCACCTTGATTCATCACTAAAAGGCACTCATGAACTCATCACTAGTGCACTGATACAGATTCAGGAAGCAGCTTCGGAAATTAATACCTACAGAGATAGCATTGAACTGGATCCAGCCCGACTCGACTGGGTCAACCAGCGCCTGACTCAGATTCAAAGCCTGGCTCGCAAACATAATGTGGCAAGCGATGAGCTGATTTCGCTGGCTAGTCAAATGGAGCAGGAACTCGACCAACTGACTCTGGATGAGCAGGATATCGAGCAGCTAACACGTCTCTGCGATCAGGCCAGAGATGCCTATCTGCAAGCGGCACAGACTCTATCAGAGGCGCGTTCCAGCACAGCACAACAACTATCCAGCCAGATCACTGAGGTCATGCAGACACTGGGCATGCAGGGCGGTCAGTTTCAGATACAGCTAATCAATCAGGCTGAAAGCGGAAAATTTAATGCTAACGGCGTGGACCAGGTAATATTCCAGGTTAGCGCTAACCCCGGGCAACCTTTACGCCCTATGGGCAAGGTGGCATCGGGTGGCGAATTATCACGCATCAGCCTGGCGATACAGGTCATCCTGTCTCAATCCAGCCAAATCCCTACCCTGATCTTTGATGAAGTGGATAGCGGAATCGGCGGGGGTATAGCTGAAATTGTGGGGCGCAAACTGCGAGAAATAGCCAAACATCGACAGGTGTTCTGTGTCACCCACCTGCCTCAGGTTGCTTCACAGGCGCATCAACATTATCAGGTGACAAAAAATAAAACATCCATGGATACCACTACCGATGTAGTACCGCTGGATGAGTCACAAAGGCTGGAAGAAATTGCACGCATGCTCGGAGGTATGACAATCACCGAGCAAACCCGGGCGCATGCTCGTGAGATGATGGAAAGCGTTTAAGAAGGCTCTTCGCTGAAATGACCGTATAGAATCATGGTGTGTTCGGTGATTTTAAAACCATATTTTTCTGCAATTTCTTTCTGTCGCCTTTCTATCTCTTCATCATAGAACTCAACCACCTTGCCTGACTTGATATCCACAAGATGATCGTGATGCTCACCGTCATTGATTTCGAAAACAGCATGCCCGCCTTCAAAGTGGTGCCGTGTCACCAGACCTGCTGACTCAAATTGTGTCAATACTCGGTAAACCGTTGCCAAAGCGATTTCCTCACCGGCATCCAGTAACATTTTATACACATCTTCCGCCTTTAAATGGCGCTTGCCACTATTTTCAAACAGTTCCAGAATTTTCATTCTAGGTAAGGTTATCTTAAGGCCTGCTTTCTTTAGGTCTGCTGTTTCCATAAACTCTCGTCAACTGTTGATTGCTGTTTACTATCAGGCCAAGTATGATCTGCCATCCTAGTAATTCAGCCTTTATAGTTATGCGTTTATCACACTTTCTGTTTATATTTTTAATCATTGTAACATCTCAATCCTGTGTATACCGCATGGATATACCTCAGGGTAACCGTGTCGATGCTGACAAACTGGAGCAGCTGGAAATCGGTATGACGCGCAAACAGGTAGAGTTTTTACTGGGAAAAGCCGCCATTAACGACCCTTACCACGCCGATAAAGCACACTATATTTATTACCTGTATAAAGGTTCTGAACAGCAGGCAGAACAGAAAACCATGACGCTGACTTATGATAAGGATACGCTGATTGATATAGAAGGAGCCTTATAAGGCTCTTTATGATGCGGGGGTTTCCTGGCCTTCTTCTTTGCCGCCACCCCTTTTCATCCTGAGCCCCTGCTCTGCACGCCTTTTGCGGACCTCTTTAGGATCAGCAATGAGTGGTCGATATATTTCTATCCGATCACCATTTTCTAGCGAATGATCAGGACGAATAACCTTGCCAAAGATACCAATGTCACAACTGTCCTTTGCTATCTCCGGAAAATACTCGTCTATCGCAGAGTTAATAACAGCATCTCGCGGGCTTGTTCCAGGCTCTACACGACACTCCAGGATCATTTGTTTATCGGCCGTCGCATAGGCGATCTCTATATAAATTAATTCATCTGTTGGTGTAGTCTGATTCATTTTCGATATAGTTGATGAGCTCGTTGACAAAAGGCATCTACCAGAGTGTTCGCAATCTGAGTAAAAACCGGCCCTATAAGCAATCCTACCAGACGGTTGGAGAATTCGAAATCCAGATTGAGCTCTATCTTACTCCCCTGCCCCGATAAATTGGTAAAAATCCAGTCACCATTTAATACCCTGAAAGGCCCATTGACCAGACTCATATGAATTTTCTCTCCATCAATCAGATCATTTTGAGTCGTAAAACTATGATTTAACTTGCCCTTTTGCATCAACACCGAGGCTTTCATAGTGTTTTCGGTCTGATTAATGACCTGACTACTGGCACACCAGGGCAAAAACTCCTGATAACAATCTACATCATTAACGATGTCATACATTTGTTTAGCCGTGTATGGCATCAGTGCATTGCGATTAATACGAGGCATTATGCTCCTATAAACCCCAGCGTTGAAAGCATTACAATGAAAATGAGTACCGGGGTGATATATCTAATAGTAAAATTCCACACTTCAAACGATTGCCGGTGCGACAGGTTTAAGGCCTCAAATGTCACGCTACGCGGTAATTTCCAGCCCACAAACAATGCAATCAGCATGGCGACAAAGGGTTGGATAAGGTGACTGGATATAAAAATGATCACATCATGAAAACCAGCCTCATTGACTACACGATAAGCCTCATTGCCAAAGTTGACGACCATGGTAAAACCCGAATCATTCCACAGGCTATAGGAAAAAATAGTGCCTAGACCAAGTAGCCACACCATGAATCCCAGATGCACAGCAGCTTTTTGCCGCGAGATTTTAAAACGCAGTGTATAGCAACTGAGAATTGCTTCCAGCAAAGCAACCGCTGTAGTCACAGCAGCCAACGCAAGTAACAGGTAAAATAAAGCGCCGAATAAATACCCATATTCAAACGAACCAAACACCGTAGGTAAGACCTTAAATGCCAGCTCATCATCCAGTACAGGCTCCAGGTCGGCGGAGAAAATTAGCGCATTAATCGCCAGCCCCGTGAAAATAGAAAACAGTAAATCGACGATAATAACCTGAGCCGCTGCATAACCCAGAGGAATACGTTCATCCATATAAGACCCATAGATGGTCATTACACCTAATCCTAATGCCAGGGTAAAAAAAGCGCGTTGAAGAGCCAGTAACGGCATCCCGGAGTCTACCCTTGACCAGTCAGGATACAGAATATACTGCACACTTTCTGCCAGTCCGTTGGAGTAAAAGGCATACAGCAAACCAACCACCAGCAAAAAGGCCATGCCTGGCACTAGCACTACAAAGATTTTTTCCAGCCCCTGTTTTAAGCTCTGAGCTGAAATCGCCACGACAATTAACACAAACAGCGTATGCCACAACATCATAGCTTCTGAATTCTTTTGAAAATTCCGGAACAGTGCCCCCGCCCCGTCCAGCGTTGCGCCATTATAGATACCCAGGCCGGACTTAAAGATATAAGCCAGTGACCAGCCTGATAGCACACTATAGGTAGAAAGCAGCAAAAAACCGGCTAATAATGCTAACAGCCCAACAAGCTTCCAGTAAATCGCGGCATTATTTTCAGATGCCAGATTATCCAGACTATCAACAATATTGGAGCGTGTGAGACGGCCAAGCATCAGTTCACTCATTAAAAGTGGTAAACCAAGCACTAAAAGAAAGAAGATATACATCAAAAGGAAAGCACCACCACCATTCTCTCCAGCCATCACAGGGAAGGTCAGGAAATCTTTCAGGCTCAGGGTGGCACCAGCAGCAATCACAACAAAGGTTGTATGGCCGCGCCAGAGAAATGTCTTATTGTTATTAGTATTAGCCATAAAATCTAAATCTTGTGATCCTTAACCCCATTATCCTGCAAAGGACATTAGAAACATAGTCCAGGTAAGCTTTAAAAGTGTAACCAAAACTCGTCTGATTATGGTGGGAAAACGTCGAGACGAGATGCTAACAGGCGCAAATTTAAAGTCAATCAGTAAGCCCATGCTATACCCCAAAGCGATGGAACAGATTTTAACTCAACACCCGATATCGGCATACAGATTAGATGATATTGACACTGACATGACACATGTCACGAGCTTATAAATCTGCGTATTTATGTTTTTCTATATTTGAATATGGAGACAAGTCAAGAAGAGCTGTACCGCTCTCTAGCACTTGAGGGATAAGATCGGGCATTCGATAACCAATAAAAAAGCCCTGACTATCTAATAGCCAGGGCTCATATATGGCGGAGAGCGAGGGATTCGAACCCCCGGAGGGTTTCCCCTCAACGGTTTTCAAGACCGCCGCTTTCGACCACTCAGCCAGCTCTCCAGGTCTTTATAAATTTTTACGATATTTCCGCAATAAACTGGATGATTTCATCCTCTCCTTAAGGAGTCGTCTTAGCGGGAAAGTAACTTAAGCGTTTATAGCCTCAAGTTCAACCTCTTTAACAATGTTTTTTTTCGGTTAACACCCGAAGGCGCGATATTATAATCATTTCGAGCTCAGAGTCATCTGCTTTTTTTCATCTAATAATTATATTGATATTTGTAATTCTATCCCTATGTAGATGTTTAAATGCAACACATAGCTTGCATATAAGCTGTATTAATGTAAGTAATTGTTTTTTAATCATGTTTTAACACTTGATATGCTATAAGGTGGAAACTAGAATAGCTGCAAGCTGTCATAGCACTATCATAACTACGGAGAATAACATGCAATTCAATTCATCTATCGCTCGCTCTGAAGAGTCGATCTTACAAACCAATAAGGTCATACGTAATACCTATATACTACTATCCATGACACTGGTGTTTAGCGGTATCACTGCATTCTTTGGAGTAGTATCGCAAGCTGGTTATGGTATCGCTCTGGGTGCTGATATCGTCGCCCTAATCATGCTGTGGTTCGTATTACCACGTACTGCTAACTCTGCTTCAGGTATTCCTGTTATTTTTGCCATTACTGGTCTGCTTGGCTATGGTCTTGGTCCAGTATTGACTCACTACCTGTCGATAAACCCTCAAATCGTAATGACCGCACTGGGTGGCACTGGTGCCATATTCCTGGCACTATCTGGATATGCCTTAACTACTCGTAAAGATTTCAGCTTTATGGGAGGGTTCCTGATGGTCGGATTGTTCGTCATCATCGGTGCATCTTTGCTGAATATTTTTCTGGGTTGGCCCGCACTATTCCTGGCGGTTAACGCTGGTGTCATTATGGTGATGAGTGGTTTTATTCTGTATGAAACCTCTTCTATTGTTCATGGTGGCGAGACCAATTACATCATGGCTACTGCTAGCCTGTTTCTATCTATCCTGAACCTGTTCCAGGCGTTACTACATATTCTAGGCGCATTTTCTGGCGATGATTGATATTGACAACCTAAATATTTAATTTTTAAACCGCTTTTCTTAAAGCGGTTTTTTTTGAGGTGAATAATTATGGACTGGCTTAAAATTACATCCGCGCTCATGTTGGTTGCTATGCTGTTCTTCCTGTACCCCAGATTAAAGCATGCAACCCAAAACTCACCCAAAGGTTCTAAAGATGACTGGATGGGATTTATAAAGCCTATGGCATTTGTCGTACTATTTATTATTGTACTGATCATGCTAGTACGCTAGGACCATCCATACTCCTTCTCATCAAATTCAATATCCAGCAGCAGACTGTGTAGTAAATTCGTCATAACCGGGCCGTAGAAAGATACTACCGAAGGGTTGATCTTCGATATGATATCGTCTTCTAAGGACTCCTCCCGCCTGGAGCATGCAGAAATCGATTTACCTGTAATTTGAGGACATATCAGTACGTGAGAGGTGATAGACGCTTCGCCTAGAATTCAATGAACAAGGCTAAAGCGCAATTACAATGAGGATTACTACGGACGATTATCGCCCAAGCTAAGGACTAGGACTCTACTTTTTCTATAGCTTCGCTTTGCAACCCGATCTCGGCCAGCTTAGCCGCAGAGTCGTCAGCCTGGGGAATTGCCGTACTGCGTCCAGAGGGGTTGGCAAAACTATCATTTAGCTTTTGCACAAACAGGCCTGAATTTTCGGTAACTGTGCGAATTCTACGTGCAGCTCTTCTCCCCCATCCTGCGGGAGTTGTATGAAAAATACTGCGCCAAAGGCGCGTGTTTTTTTCAAATGCAGTAACCAGATTACCAGGCATTTCTGATCGAGGAAGCTGTGCTGATATTCTACCTGCCCAAAACTTTCGGCTAAACAAATGCAGACCATAAAAAACTCCAAACGTAAGGCCAATCAACAGCAGTCCAGTCAAAGGACTCGCTTGATAGGATTCTCTCATGCTGGATAAGCTAAAGCTCTGCCAGGCATTTTGCCCATTAACAATATATGCAAATAGTGCTATCAGGATTAAATAAAGCACAGAATCCGTAATCAATACTCGATTGGTCCAACGACTCATTGCTGACTTCAGGGCGGGTACTGCTTTAGATTCAATATCGTTTGCCGTTTTTTCAAGCGCACCAATGATGCGGTACGCCCGCTCTGTTTCTACTTGATGCATACGATCATAGATTGCACTTACATCTGCATCTTTTTTGGTTTTAAAGCGAGTCTGGAGTTGTTCATTGTTAATACTGATCGCCGACTCTTCATCATAAATCATATAAAACTTACCCGCAGTCAAGCCACTCTGGGATAAGGCTCGCTGCCAGGCACCAACCACCTCTTCGGGGTTATCTTCCTTAGCAGCTGTATCTATCTGATTCAGTATATAGAGAAATTTACTGGAGTCCGTACGTTGTATCGTCCTGGAAACCAGGTGCTCAAGGGTATCTTTCATCGCTCCCGGTTCAGGGTGGCGGGCATCGAAGAAGACCAGTACCAGATCCGATAAATCGATAATGTGATCGGTAATTCTCAGTGTTGAATTACGCTGAGCATCTGCATCAAATCCAGGTGAATCTATGAGGATCTTGCCTTTAATCGGCTGCGTTGGGCTGGTTTTTAATTGCAGATAAGCGTTTACCCGATCACCTTCACCAGCAGCAACCTTATCGATCTCATCACTGATATTAAAAAACGGGAATCTGGGATCGGCATCTAATGCAAGACCGGGCAAAACTCTACTACTGTTATCATTGGTGTAACAGATAACAGTAAACTTATCATCGACCGCCTGGTTCCCTGAGGTTTGTAGCTTAGTCCCAAGAAATGAATTAATAAATGTAGATTTACCCGCAGAGAAAGTACCCAGAACCGAGATTAGCGGCCACCAGGGAATTTGCGTAGCATAAGATTCATCCCTGGAAATCAAACCCATTCTATAAGCGATATTATCCAGTTCTTTAAAGCTTTTCACCGCATCGATCAGGATTGGATTTTCCTGCTCGAGGTGTTTTTCGAGTTTTTTCAGGCGTTTCTCTATTGCCTTTCTTTGATAAAACATAGCCTGCTTGTGGGTTACTCAGAGTGCGTTAGGGCATGAATTTGCTCATAATATTCATCGGGCGAGCGACATCACGAATATTACGTTGCATATAATAGGTAGATGCAGCCATTGAATTAGTATTATAGGTCATGGAAGCAATATTTTGAGTCATGGCCTTTATATTCCCATCCATATGGCCAATATTATTCCCCATTTTAACCATGGTATGGTCCATAGTACGAACGGTATTGGTAAGCTCATTCATATTGCGGTCAACAGAAATGGTTAAGGTAGTAATCGTCAGACTCAGGTTGTGAACGTCACGCGAAAGGGTATACACCAGATAAAACCCGTACACTGCCAGCACAAT
This sequence comes from Gammaproteobacteria bacterium, assembly GCA_050295575.1. Taxonomy (GTDB): domain Bacteria; phylum Pseudomonadota; class Gammaproteobacteria; genus JACNJF01. The sequence continues at coordinate 11,454 of JBNKPX010000090.1, forward strand.
AAATGCTACCAGCGAGGGATACACAATGAGTTCCCAGCGCTTGGCACTATTTTCGAATGTATCGGCTAAACGCTCCATACACTCGGTATCAAGGTTTATTCTGGATTCTGCTTCACTCATAAATCAACCCGGTTCGGTTTCCTGAAAATACTTAAATTTCTTACACTTAATGCCCATATTATAGGCCGTTTTCCTCAATATAGCGATTTTAAATATGCTTATTACAACTTTAATAATTCAGACTATTTTAAAATAGCCTTCTAACATTCTGAAAAATAAAGTATTTATATTACTCGTATAAATTATCGCTGCATCAGACTTCGCTTTAGCTTATCTCCCAGCCTCCTGTTCATTGCATTCAGTGGAGGTAACAACTGCGCAGCTGCATCCTTCCGTCCCTGATGAAGAAGTAATTGAGCTGTGCGAAAATATAATTCAGAGGCGTTATTATAATCATTCATAGCATAATAAATGTTACCCAGTTCACCTGAATAATCTGGGTTATTCGGTTCACGGTTAATCAATTGCCTATATTGTGTAATGGCGGTTGTATAGTCTCGTGCCCAAAACGCCTGCCGAGCATCATATAAAAGATCGACCTGAGAAAACTCCGCCTGCTTGATTGTTGGTGTTACGTTAATAGAGGCAGAGTCGACCGCTGATGAAATTATTTGATCAGGCTCTTCGAGTGGCTGTGTTATTTCATTAGATTTTGCTGCTTCAACCTTCTGTTGCTCCGGTTGATTAAGCTTTAATGACTTGACAACCTCCGTAGGCGGATCGAGATTGAGTAGTTGTTGGTAGGCCTGTTCAAGCTGAAGCTCATCACGATACAGGTATCCCAAAATCAGTAAGCCGACCAGAAATATTGAAAAGCTATGGATTAGAATCCAGCGTCCAAAAGTCATATGCGTCTAACCGGCATCTGGCGGGTACAGCAGACTGGCAAGAGTCAGTATCTCTTTAGAGGCCTTACTGCCTGGCTGTAACTCAAATACTGCCAAACCTTCACTAAATGACCGTCTATAGGCTGTCCGTTGATATAAGCGCAGATTTACCCGCTCTATACCCTTAAGGTAGTTTAGCGCTTCCTCTGCTTCATCGGTTTCCTTTACGCCCACATGGGTATCTGCTCGATTGATAAAACCATACAGGGGTGGCATTTTTTTAATATCACCTGCATTTTCTCGGATTATTTTTATAAATCGCTGAGTCGACCAGATATCCGCCTGACTAGGTGGAACGGGTGTAATCACTCTATCCGCCAGTACCAGAGCTTTTTTCATTGATTCGAAGTCGGCAGTACCTACGTCAACTATCACCTCTGATTTCTTATTCTTCCAGGCCTTGAGGGCTGAGATATC
>JBNKPX010000091.1:0-12777 GCA_050295575.1 Gammaproteobacteria bacterium
ATTTGGTAGCGGGGGCAGGATTTGAACCTACCACCTTCGCCCGGATATAAAATCCTGAGCTTGACTACCGTCGTGCTGATAACCCGAAGCACCTATCGAAGCCTCACTATCAACCCAACATTAAAACTGGTAGCGGGGGCAGGATTTGAACCTACGACCTTCGGGTTATGAGCCCGACGAGCTACCAAGCTGCTCCACCCCGCATCAGAGGAGCGAGATTTTAGCTATGTTGCCTGAAGATTACAAGCGCTTTTCGAGACTAAATTTCAAGACCTCTAAATCTGCACATATATTCACCTGTTTCTAGCGCTTAGTATTGATTTTGTAAGCCGCTTATTGGTTAATGTTGTACAGAGTTTGTGTCGGAAAGGCAAACTCCAGGCCCTTTTCATTAAACTGTCGCAGAATCTGAAGATTAATTTCAGATTGTGTGCCTGCGATGCTTTCACTCTTTTTAATATAATAGATAAAAGTGATATTCATAGAAAAATCACCGAAGCCGCTGAAGAAAATGATAGCGTCCTCCTCGGTTGAGGCACTACTCCGATTAATCTCTGTAAGAGTATCCATCGCATTTTGCATCTGATCTGGCTGGGTGTCATAGGTCAGCCCTAAAGAGACCACGACTTTACGCGACGGCTCCCAACTAATGTTTTCTACCGGGGCATCGGCGAACTTTGCATTCGGCATAGTGACGATGCGACCTTCCAGTGTTTTAAGACGAGTACTGCGTACACCAATTTCAACGACAGTCCCATCATAACCCGCAACCTTTATACGATCTCCTATCTTAAAGGGTTGATCGGTGAAGATGGTCACACCACCAAACACATTAGATACCGTGTCCTTGGCAGCCATAGCCAGTGCCAGACCTCCAATACCCAGACCTGCGATGAGAGCCGCAACATCATAGCCCGCATTATTCAGGCCTATGATGATAGCCATAGCCCAGATAATCATCTTCACACCCTTACTGATGATGGGCATTAACTGATCATCCAGGTCATTTTCGGACTTATCAGCTAAAGGCTTCAGGTATTGCTTATAGAAAGCATCAAACAGACGGCTTAACAACCAGCCTACCAGTAATGCAATAATTACCTGATAAGCATTCGCAACCATTGTATTCACTGCATCTGGTAAGGTCAGCGTGCGCAATGCCATCCAGATACCCATAACGATGACCATAAAAACAGCCGGCTCTTCAACCAGATCGATGATTACATCATCTACCTGAGATTTACTGCGGGCGGTAAACACACGTATAAACTTGGAAAAAACCCAGTACAGCACCTTACCGAACATTATCGACACCACAACCAGAACCATAGCAATGAGCCAGGTTTGAAGGGTATTCCCGTAATAACTTTGTGTGAGTAAATCTTGCATATGAACTCCTACTGATAAGTAGCGTATAAAAACTGGCGAAGCATACCAAAAAATAAAAAGCAGGTAGATATTCTGTTAATGCTTTATTAATGGGTATAAACAAAAAAACCTGAACAGTAGTTCAGGTTTTTTAAAATAAAGCTGGCGTAAAGTACTATTTTAATCAGGCAAAAGCGGCTGCACACCAGGCCATCAATAATGAAGGAAACAGTCCAAGAACTATCAGACTCAGGCTGTTAGCACTCAAAAGGATCTTAACATCAAGAGCTTGCTTGATGGTTATTTGCTGATCTTCGTCCGGCTTATCAAAATACATGACCTTGATAACGCGCAGGTAGTAAAACAGGCCTATCACCGAGAATAGAACTGCAGCAATCGCCAACCACAGCAGGTCGATTTGCACTACTGCATTAATCACGGTCAGCTTGGCGTAGAATCCAACGGTTGGAGGAACACCAGCCATGGAAAATAATGCGATTGCCAACAATGCCGCATACCAGGGGTTTTGATCATTCAAGCCCTTAAGGTCTGCGATTTCACCGGCTTCAAATCCTGCACGGTTAAGCAGCATAATGATTGCGAAAGCTACCGATGAGGTGATGGCATAGGTAATGGTGTAAAACATCGCTGCGGATAAACCTGTCTCACTGGCAGATAACAACCCTAACAGGATGAAACCAACATGTGAAATGGTGGAATATGCCAGCATACGCTTGAAATTAGTCTGTGCGATGGCGATGATATTACCAACGGCCATGGAAGCTATTGAAAGCACAATCAGCATCTGCGACCAGTCGACCTGCAGATCCAATAAGCCATCGATTAAAAGGCGTATAGCCATAGCGAAACCAGCAATCTTGGGTGCAGTACCAATAAATAAAGTTACCGAGGTAGGTGAACCCTGATACACATCGGGAAGCCACATATGAAAGGGTACCGCACCTAACTTAAATGACAGACCCACGACAATGAAGGTTAATGCAAAGGCCAGTAACACAGGATTAGTTGCTGCCTGCGCTTTGATAGATGCTGCCAGCGTCGTGATATCCAGTGTGCCGGTGATGCCATAAAAGATTGATATACCGTATAGCAAAATACCAGAAGCCAATGCCCCCAGCACAAAGTATTTCATCGCTGCTTCAGAGGCTGTAACCGATTTACGATTGAAAGCGATCATCGCATACAGTGATAGTGATAATAGCTCCAGTCCCAGATAGATAAGTAGAAAGCTATGAGCTGATATCATAATCATCATACCCAGCACGGCAAACAGGCCCAGCACATAGTATTCACCCTTGTAGATATCAAGGTCCTTCAGATAATCACGCGAATAGACAAACACAAGGAAGGTCACTGCATATACAGCGAGTTTCAGGGTGACTGCAAGTTGATCGAGAATAAAGGTGCCCTGGAAGGTAGATACTGCATCAACGGGAGCGACATATAAGGTACTTAAAGCTACCAGCACCAGAGTCAATAATGATAACAACAGGGTAAAGCCACGTTTTTCCTGAGGTAGAAACAGGTCAACAACCAGAACCACACAGGTCAAGGCAAGCATCACCATCTCAGGGAGCGCAGGTAACAGATCAGGCTGGATAAAAGGCGTCATATCAAACTTTACCTAAATTTTTGAAACACTGATGTGTTGCAACAGATTATCGATTGTGGGATGCATTACATTCACCAAAGGATCGGGCCAAAGCCCCAGAGTCAGTACAGCGATTGCAAGCAGCGCAAGAAACAGAAATTCACGTTTGTTAATATCACTAAGTGCTCGCACCTGATCGTTGGCAATATCACCAAATATGACTCGTTTCACCATCCACAGGGTATAAGCAGCACCCAGTATCAGGGTAGTCGCAGCCAGAAATGCGATCCAGAAATTAGCTTTAAAAGCCGCCAGTATCACCATAAATTCGCCAACGAAGCCTGAGGTACCCGGCAGTCCTGCATTAGACATGGCAAAAAACACCATGAAAGCAGCAAAAATGGGCATAGTATTCACTACACCGCCGTAGTCAGCGATCTGACGCGAATGCATGCGGTCATACATGACACCGACACAAAGGAACATGGCTCCGGAGATAAAGCCGTGCGACACCATCTGAACCATACCGCCTTCCAGGGCCAGTCCTGCACCTGTTCCGTCACCCAATGCACTGATACGAAATACAATAAAGAAACCGAGGGTCACAAAACCCATGTGCGCGATTGAGGAATAAGCGATCAGCTTTTTCATATCCTGCTGTACCAGAGCCACAAAGCCGATATAAACAACGGCAGTCAGAGACATGGTGATTACCAGCCAGTCAAGCTCACTGCTGGCATCAGGTGTAATCGGTAGACTAAAACGAAGGAAGCCATAACCACCTATCTTCAACATGATAGCAGCCAGGATGACCGATCCACCGGTTGGTGCTTCAACGTGCGCATCCGGTAGCCAGGTATGCACCGGCCACATCGGCACCTTGACGGCAAATGCCACCAGAAATGCCAGGAAGATCAGAACCTGTTCGGTCATACCCAGTTTAAGGTTATGCAGATCAAGAATTTCGAAACTGCCTGACTGAGTGTACATATAGATCAACGCAACCAGCATCAACACTGAACCTACAAAGGTATACAGAAAGAACTTCAAAGTAGCATAAATACGGTTAACCCCACCCCAGATACCGATAACCAGAAACATCGGGATTAGCATGGCTTCGAAGAAGACATAAAACAGAATAGAGTCCAGTGCCGAGAAGGTGCCGATCATGAAACCTTCCATAATCAGAAAGGCAGCCATGTATTGAGACACTCGGTATTGAATCACTTCCCAAGCCGATATAACTACTATAACCGTAGTGAAGCTGGTCAATAATATTAACGGCATTGATATACCATCTACACCCAGATGGTAATTAATGCTGAATTCCTTAATCCAGGGATGTAACTCAACAAACTGCATATCGGCAGTTGTCGCATCAAACAGGCCATACAAAGGAATGCTCAAAAGGAATGTGATAATCGAAACCACCAGTGCAATCTTACGTGCACCTGCAGGTTCCCTGTCTCCAGATAACAGTACCAGTATGCCACCAATAATAGGCAACCAGATGACCAGACTTAAAAGAGGTAAATCAGCAAACATATTCATCCCAGTATCGCCCAACCCAGTAAGAGAATCAGACCTGTAACCATAGCAAAGGCATAGTGGTTCAAATATCCGGTTTGTACGACACGGATGAAGCCAGAGAACCAGCCCACCAGTCGAGCACTACCGTTAACCACCAGACCATCAATCAAAATTCCATCACCTACTCGCCACAACACAGTACCCAGCACTTTACTGCCACCGGCAAATACTATTTCGTTAAAACGATCGAAGTAATATTTTTTATCGAGTAACTGATGCAGAGACGACGCCCTGTTTTTAATATTTTCAGCAATCGAAGGCTGCTTCATATAGATATACCAGGCCGAGAATACGCCTGCGGCTGCCAGATAAACAGCAGGTCCGAAAAAGCCATGTAATACGAATGAGAACTGTCCATGATAGCTTTCCTTCATCAACTCAACCATGTCATGCTCACGCAGTGTAAATAGCGCTTTCTCGAAAAAATCACCGAATACGATCGAATCAACCGTCAACCAGCCAATAATTGCAGAAGGGATAGCCAGTAATATCAGGGGCAACCAAACTACTGCAGGCGGTTCATGTAAATGCTCTTTGGTGTGCTGATCCATTCGCTCTTCGCCATGGAACACCAGGAAGAACATACGGAAAGAATAAAACGCGGTAACAAAAACACCCAGCAGAACCATCCAGTATGCGAAACCTGCTCCAGGAATCGTTGACTCATGCACGGCTTCGATAATGGCATCCTTAGAGAAAAAGCCGGATGTTCCAGGAAAGCCGATCAAAGCCAGCGAACCGATCAATGATACCCAGTAAGTGATCGGAAGATATTTTTTCAGACCACCCATATTACGAATATCCTGCTCGTGATGCATCGCGATAATGACAGCACCAGCTGACAGGAATAGCAGGGCTTTAAAGAAAGCGTGTGTCATCAGGTGGAAGATAGCGACTGAGTAAGCCGAGGCACCCAGTGCAACCGTCATATAACCCAGCTGAGAGAGTGTTGAATAAGCCACAACCCGTTTGATATCGTTTTGTACGATACCCACCAGCCCCATGAAGAATGCGGTAATAGAACCAATGATCAAGATGAATGACAGTGCAACTTCAGATAGCTCAAACAAAGGCGACATACGCGATACCATAAAGATACCGGCTGTAACCATGGTTGCAGCGTGGATTAATGCTGAGATAGGCGTTGGACCTTCCATCGAATCTGGCAGCCACACATGTAAAGGCACCTGAGCTGATTTACCCATGGCACCGATAAACAACAGAATGCAAGCTACAGTGATCGCTGACCAGGGATGGCCTTCAAAAATTTCGATGGTATTACTCGATAGCTGACCTGCCTGACCGAATACTTCGTAATAATCCAGTGATCCGGTATACATCAAAACACAGGCTATACCGAGCAGGAAGCCAAAATCACCTACACGGTTAACCAGGAATGCCTTCATATTTGCATAGATGGCCGTTTCCTTTTTATACCAGAATCCGATCAACAGGTAAGAAACCAGACCTACCGCTTCCCAGCCAAAGAACAATTGCATGAAATTATTCGACATAACAAGCATCAGCATGGAAAAGGTAAACAATGAAATGTAACTGAAAAAGCGCTGGTAACCCGGATCGTCATGCATATATCCGATGGTATAGATATGTACCATCAGCGATACAGCAGTAACCACGGTCATCATCAGTGCGGTCAGATTATCGATCAGAAAGCCGACTTCAAAACGGATGCCATCGCTTACCATCCAGGTATAAACCGCATGGTTGTATATTTCGCCGCCATCTAAAACCAGATCTTTAAGTACGATAAGCGATAAAACAAATGATGTGGCCACACCCAGAGAGGTCACCCAGTGTGCACCCGCTCGACCAATCTGCTTACCAAAAAGCCCGGCAACTATGGCACCGAACAGAGAAGCCAGAGGAATCGCTAAATATAGATTTTGCATAGCTCTACCCCTTCATCTCGGTAATATCGGCAACATTGATGGATTGCCTGTTTCTAAATAGCACCACCAGTATCGCCAGACCTATCGCTGCTTCTGCTGCTGCAACGGTCAGGATAAAAAATACAAAAACCTGTCCGGCTAAATCATTCAGATAATGCGAGAAGGCGATAAAATTAAAGTTAACCGACAGCAGCATTAATTCGATCGACATCAGCAGAATAATTATATTTTTCCGGTTAATGATAATGCCGGCAATGCTGATGCTAAACAGGATGGCAGCAAGTACCAGATAATGGCTAAGAGATAAGGTCATTATTTTTCCGCCTCCATCTTGATCACACGCAGACGGTCTTCTTTACGGACCTTGATCTGCTCTGATGGATTTTGATATTTGGTTTCTGGTCGCTTACGCATGGTGAGTGCAATCGCTGAAATGATAGCCACCAGCAGGATTACAGCAGCTATTTCAAAGGCAAATACATAATCGGTATACAGCACTGCGCCCAATGCCTTGGTGTTGGAATAATCCGCAGCCCTGGCAGCCGGTGCAGCCATGGCTTCCAGCGAGAATTCATCGCCAGAGATAACACTGAAAATCAGTCCAAACATAACCAGTGCTAAAGCGATGCCAACAGGTAAAAACTTGATAAAGCCTTCACGCAGGCGAGCAATATTGATATCCAGCATCATCACCACAAATAGGAATAACACCATCACCGCGCCTACATAAACCAGCACTAGAGTGATGGCAAGAAACTCGGCTTCCAGTAACATCCAGATAAAGGCACTGCTGAAAAAGGTTAGCACCAGTAGCAGCGCAGCATGAACCGGGTTTCGTACCGTGATCATAGAAGTAGCTGCTATCACCGTGACTGCAGCAAAAAAATAAAATACAAGTGATTCAATCATATTAGTGATTCGCTCATTTTCCAGGTCTATCGGTATGGTGCGTCAGCTGCTTTATCAACAGCCAGTTGAGCTTCATAACGATCACCAATTTCCAGAAGCTTTTGCTTGGTCATAATGTTTTCACCACGGTTTTCAAAGTGATACTCGAATACATTGGTTTCTACAATAGAATCAACTGGACAGGCTTCTTCACAGAAACCGCAGTAAATACATTTGAATAGATCGATATCATATCGAGTGGTACGACGTGTGCCATCTTCGCGCTGTTCTGACTCAATAGTAATCGCCAGTGCAGGACATACCGCTTCGCACAGCTTACAGGCAATACAGCGTTCTTCACCATTTGCATAACGTCTTAGCGCATGCAATCCACGAAAACGCGGGCTAATAGGTGTTTTCTGCTCAGGATACTGAATGGTAAATTTCTTTTTGAAGAAATACCCACCGGTAACGCGTAAGCCTTTTAGCAGTTCCCAGAAGGTAAAGCTTTTAAGATAGTATTTAATTTGCTTAATCATCTCTGCTTAACCTCACGCAAACCAGGGGCCGACTTTGTAATAAACAAACACTCCTTCCACCAGTAGCCAGACTATGGTTACGGGAATAAGAACCTTCCAGCCCAGGCGCATAATCTGATCATAACGATAACGTGGGAAGGTAGCGCGGAACCACAGGAACAGAATCATAAAGAATCCTGTCTTGAGGAATAACCACACAACACTATCGCCCATCAGCTCAGGAAACGGCGATAACCAGCCGCCCATAAACATCAGTGCTGTCAGCATGGAGATTAAAATCATATTGGCGTATTCAGCAAGGAAGAATACGGCAAAGGTCATGCCCGAATACTCTACGTGGAAACCGGCAACGATTTCAGATTCACCTTCCGCAACATCGAAGGGGGCACGATTGGTTTCCGCCAGGCCCGCGATAAAATAAACCAGGAACAGAGGAAATAATGGAATGACAAACCAGTTATACATACTGCCTTCCTGAGCATGTACGATTTCACCCAGGTTTAAACTACCTCCGGCCATCAGCACACCCACCAGAGCAAAACCCATGGCAATTTCATAGGCAACAATCTGAGCAGCTGAACGCATGGCACCAAGTAAGGCATACTTGGAGTTTGATCCCCAGCCCGCAATGATTACCCCATAAACACCCAGAGAGGTCATTGCCAGTATATACAGCAGACCCGCATTGATATTACTAAACACCAGGGTATCGTTAAAAGGTACCACAGCCCAGGCACCCATCGCAGGCGCAAAAGCCAGGATTGGGGCAATCACAAACAGGAAGGTGTTCGAGTTGGTAGGCAGGATAATTTCCTTAAACATTAGCTTGAACATATCCGCAAATGGCTGGAACAGCCCTTTGGGACCAACTCGGTTAGGTCCAATACGAATCTGCATATAGCCGATAATTTTACGCTCGGCCAACGTGTAGTAAGCCACCACAATAAACAGCGGCAGTAATAACATTAATGCCAGAATCACATTAGAGATAATATATTGAAACCAGTCAGGCCAGAAATACTGCATCCATTCTGGCAACCAGGATACAAAAGTAGAAATGTATTCGATCATGACACTTTCTCCACTTCGATGCTGCCATAGAATCCGCTCAGGTTTTCAACGGCTTTCACGCCAACCGGTAACCAGGCACATCCCACAGGAACCTGTTCATCGATCACCATTGAAAGCACCGCAGTACCCTCACCCTGTTTAATATGCACCTGCTCAGCGCCTAGCAGACCAGACTTCTCAGCCTGTGCCGTATTCATGCGTATACAGTTTGCTTCCTGAGTATTGACTGTAGCCTGTAAAGATGTTGAAGCTCGCACCATGGCGTCGACAGCATAAATGGCTTTCTCAGACACCCTCTGCAGTCCTCGAGGACGAGTTGGCAGCTTGCTATTCCCTGCCTTAATGGATACAAAATTATCCAGACTTAAATCACGGCACTGTTCTTTCAGCTCATTACGTACAGCCGTAGAATCAGCATACTGATAATCATCTGCTGGTAACAGAACCTGAGCCAGAGCAGTTATAATTTTCCAGCCCTGACGCGACTCACCGGCTGCTTTAACACAACCACTAAATGGCTGCCATAGACCTTCCACATTAACAAAGGTACCAGAGGTTTCGAGGAAGGTAGCTAGCGGTAATACAAGATCAGCTTGTTGATCGATAAACTCATTGTTAAAGCTATCGATGCTAATAATGAAATCCTGTTGCTCGGCGATTGTTTTAAGCGCTGGGCGATTAGTGATATCCAGTGCTGGATCAATCCCCATCAACAGCAGTACCTTATGCGCCTGCTTAACAATCTCTGAAGTATTTTCTCCGGCAGCTTCAACAGCCACCCCGGCAGCCGTACGATGAGGCAAAGCTCCCGCCAGACAGGCACCCGCAGAGTTTGCCGATTCGGATAAATAAGATAGCGTTGATTTTGTCAGGCTGGCTACCTGCTCGGCCAGTTGCATTAACAGACTCAAACGAGGATGAGAAACTGCCTGCAGTCCGACGATCACAGCTGATTCCTCACCATCAATCAAGGCCTTAGCAATTGCCTGATGTTGTTCAGCCACCCTGGCCTTTTCAGCCAGCGCAGAAAGACCTTCTGGTAAGTCAGCCTTAGTGGCTTCACATACAGCCACTAAAACTGCCGCAAGATCATTTAACTGCTGTTCAGCGCTACCAGCAAGATCATTACTCAGATCAAAGTTATATTGACCTCTAACTGAACTGATAGAAGAAACATTCGCAGAATTTTTAACCACTGCTTTACGCAAACGCTGGTTTAGTATGGGTTGTTCACGTCGCAGGTTGGCCCCGATTACCAAAGCACTATTAAGCTGTTCTAATGAGACCAGCGAACGTCCTAGCCACGGCATAACAGCTGCCTGAGATTGGGCTGAGAAATCAACCTGATTCAGTCGGTGATCGATATTATTTGAGCCCAGGCCTCTTACCAACTTTTGCAGCAGATACTGCTCTTCCAGTGTGCATTGTGGGCTCACCAGAGCTGCCAGGTTGCCTTTTTGATTGGCGGCGGCCTGTAATTTTTCAATTGCCAGATTAAGCGCCGTTTCCCAGTCAGTGTCGACCAGCTTACCGTTTTGACGTATCTTTGGTGTCAGCAGGCGATTATCGGCATTGACTGAGCTATAGCTAAAACGATCACGATCAGAGATCCATGATTCATTGATAGCTTCATTATCCTTTGGTACTACACGCATAACCTTCTGGTTACGTGTATGCACATAAATATTAGATCCCACGCAATCATGAGCGGCTATAGAAGCATGCTGCATCAATTCCCAGGGGCGTGCTGTATAACGCGATGGCCTGGCAGTTAACGCGCCCACTGGACAAAGATCTATCACATTACCAGAGAGTTCAGAGGAAACCGACTTTTCAATATAGGTACCGATTTCAGTAGATTCACCACGTCCGGTAGCACCCAGCTCGGGTAGACCAGCGATCTCTTCTCCAAAACGTACGCAACGTGTACAAAGGATGCAACGGGTGAAATCGGTAGCAATCAGTGGACCGATATTCTTTTCGCGTACCACTCGCTTTTGTTCAGTGTACTGTGAAACATCGCCGCCGAATCCCATCGCGACATCCTGCAATTCACACTCACCACCCTGATCGCATATCGGGCAATCCAGCGGGTGATTGATGAGTAAAAACTCCATAGTCGATTTCTGAGCAGCAATAGACTTGCTTGATTTCGTTCTGACAACCATCCCATCCTGCACCGGTGTTGCACAGGCAGGCATCGGCTTTGGGGCCTTTTCAACTTCGACCAGACACATACGATAGTTTACCGCTACCGATAGTTTTTTATGGTAACAAAACCGCGGAATGCTGATATTGTTTGCGTCGGCCACATCAATCAGCATTTGCCCCGGTTTCACTTCCAGTTGCTGATCGTTAATGGTGATATTAATAGTTTCGCTCATATCTGGGATAACCTTTACGCCGCCCATTCAGGTGATTGTTCGGACGGTTCAACCATTGAACGCTTATGTTCAATGTAGTATTCAAATTCATGCCGAAAATGTTTAATAAAGCTCCATACTGGCATAGCAGCTGCATCACCCAGCGCACAGATTGTGCGTCCTTCTATCTTGTGTGACACCTCTTCCAGCATCACGATATCTTCTGGTCGGCCCTGCCCATCAACGATTCGTGTTAATACTCTATACAGCCAGCCAGTGCCTTCGCGACAGGGAGTACATTGGCCACAGGATTCAGAGAAGTAAAAGCGTGAGATACGACGTAAGGCCTTAACCATGTCAGTGGTTTCATCCATCACGATTACTGCGCCAGAGCCCAGCATTGATCCAGCCTTGGCTATCGAATCGTAATCCATGGTACATTCCAGCATAATGTCTCCAGGCAACACAGGTACTGATGACCCTCCTGGAATCACCGCTTTAAGCTGTCGACCATCTTTCACACCACCAGCCATAGCCAGCAAGTCTTTAAAAGGCGTCCCCATATTGATTTCGAAATTACCCGGATTATTCAGGTGTCCCGACATGGAAAATAATTTGACGCCACCATTATTAGGAATACCCAGATCAGCAAACCATTGTCCACCATTTCTGATGATCGAAGGTACTGACGCCAGCGATTCGGTATTATTAATAGTGGTCGGTTTACCGTATAAACCAAAGTTGGCCGGAAACGGAGGCTTGAATCTTGGCTGGCCTTTTTTACCTTCCAGTGATTCTAAAAGAGCCGTTTCTTCACCACAGATGTAGGCGCCAGCACCCAGCGTGGGGTAAAGATCAAAATCCACGCCACTAGCCAGAATATTCTTACCCAGGAACCCCTGCTCGTAGGCTTCTTTTACCGCCTGATCGAATCGCATATAAGGTTCATCCATAAACTCACCGCGCATATAGTTATAACCGACTGTGGCACCTATACAGTATCCAGCAATCATCATACCCTCAACCAGCGCATGCGGATTAAAACGTAGGATATCTCTATCCTTGCAGGTACCGGGCTCCGATTCATCAGAGTTACAGACAACATATTTCTGTCCTGGAGCTGAACGCGGCATAAAGCTCCACTTGAGCCCCGTAGGAAATCCAGCACCACCACGACCACGCAATCCAGATGCTTTAACCTCTGCGATTAAATCATCAGGAGAGATCTTTTCATTTAAAATCTTTTTCAGTGATTGATAACCGCCGACCTTCAGATAATTTTCCAGAGTCCAGGGTTGATCAAATTCCAGGGTTGCAAAACAGACTTCGTTCGCCATGATTATTTAATCTCCCTCATTCCAGACCATCCAGAATTTCGTCAATTTTCTCAGGCGTCAATTTCTCGTGATAAACATGATCGACCTGCATCATCGGTC
>JBNKPX010000092.1:0-12672 GCA_050295575.1 Gammaproteobacteria bacterium
GCTTTTCAGCCAGTTTTTTGGGCGTAGTCATACCAACAGCCACCAGCAAAATAGTAGCGATGGGCACTTCGAAAGCCAGGCCAAAACCTAAAAACAGCGATAACACAAAATCAAGGTAGCGCCCAATATCAGTAGATATACTGACAATTTCCGGCCCCACCGAGGTGAAAAAACCAAACACCAAAGGGAATACCACGTAATACGCGAACAGCATTCCGCAGTAAAACAAAACAATACTGGATGCCAGTAGCGGACCAGCCAGCTTCTTTTCGTGCTTATACAATCCCGGCGCGATAAAGCCCCAGATCTGATACAGAATAAACGGCATAGCTAGAAAAACCGATAACATCAGGACCAGCTTAAAAGGCGTAAGGAAAGGAGATGCCACATCGATGGCGATCATTTTTGAGCCTTCGGGCATATGCTGGGTCAAAGGCTCGGCCAGATAGGTATAAATATCATTAGCCCAGTAAAACAGACAGAGAAAAACAAATAATACCGATAGCACTACACGTAACAGGCGGTCACGCAACTCTACCAGATGAGACATAAAGCTCATCGCATTTGATTCTTCGACTGGTTCCTGATCGGATTCTTGCATTACGACTGGCTTGTTTTAGCTTCTGGGGAGGGAGTGGATGGGGCCGAATCGACATCAACCTCAGCTTTTACTTCGTCTACTGCCTGCTCTACATCCTGCTTGATGGAGTCAAGATCAGCATCATGCCGGGCTTCATTCACCACATCCTTAAGAGATTGCAGCTCATCCTGTTGTTGCTTGAGCATGCGCTGTAACTCATCGGTGCGAAACTCTCGTTCCACATCAGTTCGAACACTGGAGACAAAACGACGCATACGCGCGACATAAGTGCCTACCTTTCGTGCCACAGTGGGCAAACGCTCTGGTCCAATCACTAACAGCGCCACGATGCCAACGATTAGCATCTCGGCAAAACTGAAATCAAACATGCTGGCTTAGACTTTATCTTTATCTTCGCTGACCTTACCTTCGATCACATTGCTGTCATCTTCTGGAGCTTTTTCCTCTTCCTTAACCGCTTTTTTAAAGCTGCGAATAGCGCCACCCAGGTCGTTACCAACATTACGTAGTTTTTTGGTTCCAAATAATAAAACCACAATCGCCAGAATTAATAATAATGACCAAATACTTATTCCACCAAAACCCATACATCACCTCATTGAAAGTTATCTGGACGCCTTTTCTTCCAGTCCGGAAAGACCAAAACGTCGCTCAAGTTCTTTTAACACCTGATCTGCTGACAATCCACTATGTGCCAGCAAAACCAGGCAATGAAACCATAAATCGGCCATTTCATAAATAATCTGCCCATCATCATCACCTTTCGCTGCAATAATGGTCTCAGCAGATTCTTCGCCGATTTTCTTTAAAATACTATCCAGACCTTTATGATACAGGCTAGCCACATAAGACGAGCCGGGGTCTGCCTGCTTGCGCTCTTCGAGCACCTGCATCAGTTGCGCGAGTATATCATCACTCATTTATAAATCTCTGCCGGATCTTTCAGGATATTTTCATCCTCAACCCAGCTATCGTTGTTAAGCACACGAAAAAAACAGCGTTTACGGCCGGTATGACAGGCTATACCACCAATCTGATCAACCTGTAACAGAACCACATCGGCATCACAATCAATTCGTAATTCCCGAAGTTTTTGCACATGTCCCGATTCTTCGCCCTTAAACCACAGTTTTTGACGCGATCGCGACCAGTAAACTGCCTGTTGCTTCTCTATCGTCAGCTGTAAAGATTGACGATTCATCCAGGCCATCATCAATACTTCACCGGAATCAGCATCCTGCGCTATCGCAGGTACCAGGCCATCACTATCCCATTTAATCTGATCCAGTAGCTCAGCCATCAATCTCTGACCTCGATACCACAGCTTTTCATGAACTGCTTCACTTCACTGATACGGTATTCACCAAAATGAAAGATACTGGCAGCTAGCACCGCATCAGCCTTGCCTTCGAGCACGCCATCGGCCATATGCTGTAACGTGCCAACGCCACCGGAAGCAATAACCGGTATCTTGACGGTTTCAGATACCTGACGGTTTAATTCATTATCAAATCCCTGCCTGGTTCCATCGCGATCCATACTGGTAAGCAGGATTTCCCCCGCACCGTATTCATCCATTTTCGCAACCCATTCCAGAGCATCGATACCGGTTGGTTTACGCCCGCCGTGGGTAAAGATTTCCCAACGATTAGGCTCACCTGCCTGACTGACCTTTTTAGCATCTACTGCTACCACTATGCATTGTGATCCAAATCGATCAGCTGCCTGTTTTACAAAATCAGGATTGAATACCGCCGCGGTATTGATACCGACCTTATCGGCACCAGCATTGAGCATTCTGCGTACATCACTGATTTCGCGGATTCCACCTCCTACCGTCAGCGGGATGAAAACCTCACTGGCGACAGCTTCCACCACATGCACCATGGTTTCACGGTCATCTGAACTGGCAGTAATATCGAGAAAAGTAATCTCGTCCGCACCTTCCAGATTGTAACGACGGGCATTCTCAACCGGATCACCAGCATCACGGATTTCGACAAATTTTACGCCTTTGACCACACGACCATTATCGACATCAAGACAGGGGATGATACGTTTAGCTAGCGACATGCTTAATGTCCATCAATGTAACTTTGGGCTTCGGCCAGATCGATGGTACGTTCATACAGCGCTCGGCCAATAATCACCCCTTCAATGCCTGAGCTTTTCACTTCATTCAAGCGCTTGATGTCATCCAGATTGGTGACTCCACCCGAGGCAATCACCGGGATAGAAATCGCTTCAGCCAGTTGCTGGGTAGCTTCTACATTAACCCCCTGCATCATGCCATCACGGCTAATATCGGTGTACACAATACTGGCAACACCCTGATCTTCAAATCTCTTCGCCAGATCAAGTGCCGAGTGCCCGGAAGACTCAGCCCAACCCTGCACCGCAACCATACCATTCTTGGCATCAATACCAACGATTACACGACCAGGAAACTCGGCGCACAATTCGGTAACAAATTCGGGGTTTTTAACCGCCTGGGTGCCGATAATGACATAATCAACTCCAGCTGCCAGATAGGCTTCCACCGTATCAACGGTACGGATACCACCACCGATTTGAATGGGTAGATCCGGATACGCTGATGAGATGCTTTCAATTACATCGGCATTCACTGGCTGGCCTTCAAATGCACCATCAAGGTCAACCATGTGCAAGCGCTTGGCTCCTTGCATCACCCACTTACTGGCCATAGAGACTGGATCATCCGAAAATACGGTACTGTCTTCCATATTACCCTGACGCAGACGAACGCATTGCCCCTGCTTTAAATCTATTGCTGGTATCAAAATCATGCCTGACCATCCCATTCAACAAAATTGGTTAATAGCTGTAAACCTGCATCAGCACTCTTTTCCGGATGGCACTGCAGGGCAAAAACATTGTCTTTGGCCACGGCACAGGTAAATGTTCTGCCATATTGGCAACTCCCCACTTCCAGGTCAGGGCTTTCTGTTTCCAGATAATAGCTGTGTACAAAATAAAAACGGCTATGATCGGCTATCTTATTCCATAAAGGGTGTGCACGGGTCTGATTAACTTCATTCCAGCCCATATGCGGCACCTTTAGGCGCTCACCATTCGCTTCGGTTAAATGATCACCAAAATAGCGCACTTCGCCTGGGTAAAAACCCATCAGGTTTGTCCCCTGGTTTTCCTCGCTGGCATGCACCAGCACCTGCATACCCATACAAATACCGAGAAAAGGCTTATTGCGGGCAGCTTCAAGAATTGTTTCGCGTAAAGCATATTCATCGATTGCATGCATGCAATCTCGTGCGGCCCCCTGCCCAGGAAACACCACTTTATCAGCTTTAGCCAGTTCTACTTGCGATGAGGTCAAAATCACCTTTTGATTCTTGCTGACCACATGCTCTAATGCTTTGGTAACCGAGCGTAGATTGCCCATACCATAATCAATAACTGCGATGGTTTGCATAGACTTATAAACTACCCTTAGTGGAAGGAATTATACCCGCCATTCGATCATCCGCCGTCATCGCAACACGAATCGCGCGACCAAATGCCTTGAATATAGTCTCGGCGATATGATGTGCGTTTTTACCCTGCAGGCTATCAATATGCAGGGTTGCCAGCGCATGATTGACAAAGCCCTGGAAAAACTCATGAATCAGATCTACATCGAATGAGCCGATAGTGGCACGCGGGTATTCAACCCGGTACTCAATGCCTGGACGCCCAGAGAAGTCGATGACCACTCGAGACAAGGCTTCATCCAGCGGTACGTAAGCAAAACCATAACGCTGCAAACCTTTTTTATCACCCAGTGCTTTAGCAAAAGCCTGCCCCAGGGTAATACCTATATCCTCTGCGGTGTGATGATCATCGATATGTAAATCACCTTTGGCAATAATTTCCATATCCACCAGACCATGGCGCGCTATCTGATCCAGCATATGTTCCAGAAAAGGAATACCGGTATCCAGTTTCGACTGGCCTGTCCCATCCAGATTCACGCTTACCGTGATCTGGGTCTCCAGAGTATTTCGGGTAATGGTTGCAGTGCGTTGCGACATAGATCAATACATCAATAAAATAGGTTGGTGATAATAATCTGAGCGCAGCCAAAAATACAGTCTTTAGGGGTATTTAACCTGGATTCCGCAGTTGGCCGCTCGGACTG
Source organism: Gammaproteobacteria bacterium (assembly GCA_050295575.1). Lineage (GTDB taxonomy): Bacteria > Pseudomonadota > Gammaproteobacteria > JACNJF01. The sequence continues at coordinate 4,758 of JBNKPX010000092.1, forward strand.
GAAGGTAACTCACTGTTTCGTAGGGTATAAAAGTCGGTTTATCTACTCACGCTCCTATGCGTCCATGCATTCACGAAATAACAGCATTCATGATGAAAACCCAGCAGTTGAATCCCGCTACGAACTGCGGATTCCAGGTTTATAATTTATCCAGCCACTCTACCACGACTTCAAGCAGTGGTTCTCCCATATCAGTGAAATAATGGTTGGCCTCAGGAATCTTAATCTGGCGAGATTTCGGGTTGCCTTCATCCGGCATTTGTTGCGCACGAATGGCCGCCAGGCGATGCACCGCAGGGTAGTCATCCCCACCAAAAACATCCAGTAGTGGTTTTTTTATCTTCTCCAGTGGAAACGGCTCTAACATGGGCTGCTTATAGTCTGTCGCCCCCATGCCTATGCCTATAAAAGCATCAAAATCCTGCTCACCCTGCCTGCGCACGTACTGCATAGCCATATGCACACCACAACTATGCGCCAACATGATGATTTTTTGATTACTCCGCTGCTGCAGAAACTCAATAGCCTTTTGAATACGCGGAACAGCTTCATCGAATACAGCGACGTAGTCATAATATTTAGCACTTTTCTCAAGCACGGGTAACTGTATCGACAATGTATTCCAGCCCTGCTCTGCCAGCCCCACTCTCAACGGGTTTACCACATCTGCCCAGTCTGGGTGAAAACCTCGTCCATGCAGTATCAATACTGCGCCTTTGGGTGCTTCAGCTTCGGTATAGATCGATAGAAACTCATGCCCATCTGCTTCCATCATTTCAACATCTCCATCCAGAATAGCATCAACGATTTCATCGTACATGCGTTTTTCGCGCGACAGATCCGAAGCTGATAACGGTGTCATACTGCTGATCAATAGCAATAATATGAATCTATACATAGGGCTATACTCCTGTAATTTCTTTTTATTGTTTTAATATAAATGTCACCGGTCCATCATTTTGCAGATATACCTGCATGTCCGCGCCAAACTCCCCATAGGCGACCTTTAACTGTAAATCAGCAGATAGCTGTCTCATCTCACTGAACAGCTTACAGCCTGCTTGAGGATCTGCCGCTGAGGTAAAACTGGGCCGTCGCCCGCGCTCGGTATCTGCGGCCAGGGTGAATTGTGGCACCAGTAACAGTTCACCCTGAATATCAGCCAAAGATAGGTTCATCTTATCTCCTGTGTCGGCAAACACTCGATAATTAACCACTCGCTCCAGCATACGGCCAAGCTTTTTACTATCATCGCCTGGCTCGAAGCCAACAAATGCCAACAGGCCTTGCTGGATACTTCCAATAGTATTTTGATCCACCTCTACTCGCGCAGACTTCACCCTTTGAATCAATACGATCATGAAACAATTTCAGCCATGGCATTGGTACTTTGTATTAAAGCCTGTGTAATACCTTCCTCGGATGCTGAGTGCCCGGCATCCGGGATTATTTTTAGCTGGCTTTTCGGCCACCGTTTATTCAGGGCAAATGCCTGGTCAATGGGGCAAATGGCATCATAGCGCCCCTGAACAATATAGCCGGGGATATGTTTAATCTTATCCATATCTTCCAGTAACTGATTTTCCCTGATAAACCCTTTATTGACAAAGTAATGACATTCTATGCGCGCAATACTGAGCGCGGTATGGGGGTCTGAGAAATAATCCAGTACGCTGGAGCTCGGCCTTAAGGTTGCGGTACTCCCCTCCCATATCGACCATGCCTTGGCGGCGGCCATGCGCTCCAGCTCATTATCACTGGTTAAACGCCGGTGATAAGCAGCAATCATATCCTGCCTTTCATTTTTGGGTATAGGCTGTAAAAAGGCCTGCCATGCTTCGGGAAACAACCTCGAGGTACCCTGCTGATAAAACCAGTCTACATCCTGCTGCCGGCATAAAAATATGCCGCGTAAAACCAGCCCAAGCACTTTATCCGGGTGCGCCTGCGCATAGGCTAAAGCCAGCGTCGATCCCCAGGAACCACCGAATAATACCCATCTATCTATACCCAACTCCCGACGCAGCTTTTCCATATCCTCAATTAAGTCCTGGGTAGTATTGTGCTGCAAACTGGCATGTGGCCGAGATTTTCCGCAGCCACGCTGATCAAACAGAATAATGCGATATTTTTCCGGGTCAAAGAAACGTCGATGCACGGGTTCACAACTCCCCCCGGGGCCACCATGCAGGAAAACCACTGGAATACCAGCCATATTCCCGCTTTGCTCAACATACATTTCATGCATGCTGGACACCTGAAGATAAAAATGACTATCGGGCTGGATCGCGGGGAAAAGCATTATTCTATTCCTTGTAGGATTTATCCTACATAATCTGTCTATACAGGCTGACACAAATGAAGGTGATTAGCACTATGAGCAATGAATCAAGCATGCCATGATATCGCCACGTTCTAAGGATAGAGCCTAAAAGGATTAAACCAATGCAGCGGGACAGCTCGATTAAGGAAGGCACTATCTCAAGGATGTTTAATTAAGTCAATCACCGACCAGGATGGTCATAAAGCCTCAATCAGGGATTAGATTGAGGCTTTTTTTTGCCCGCAATAACCCCTATCATCTCGGGCAACTCAATTAGTGATAACCCAATGCCCAATCGCCCCCCAAAAAAGCTGCTACATCCTGTAGGGAAAGCCATAGCTGATTTCAGTATGATTCGAAGTGGTGACCGTATTTTACTCGGACTGTCCGGCGGTAAAGATTCGTTATCACTACTGCATATACTGATGCACTTTCAACGCCACGCTCCCATCGATTTCGAGATAGGCGCCGTCACGATTAATCCACAGAGTGAAGACTTTGACCCTTCACCATTAATTGGCTATCTGAAATCACTGAATGTGGATTATCACTTTGTGAGTGAGCCCATCGTTGAACTGGCGGAAAAACACATGAAGAAAGATTCTTTTTGCGCCTTTTGCTCAAGAATGCGCCGAGGTCTGATGTATAAAACTGCCCGTGCTAATAACTATAACGTTATTGCACTGGGTCAGCATCTTGACGACCTGTCAGAAAGCTTTCTGATGTCAGCATTACATGGAGGCCGATTGAAAACGATGAAGGCACACTATATAAACGACGATGCTGATCTGCGCATTATTCGCCCTCTGGTATATGTCAGGGAGCGCCAGCTCAGGGCCTTTGCCACTAATGCACAATTACCAGTGATTGAAGACAATTGTCCGGCATGCTTTGCCAAACCTACTCAGCGTCAACATATGAAGGAATTGCTGGCGGCTCAGGAATCTGCCTTTCCAAACACCTTTAAGACCCTACTATCAACCATTAAGCCATTAATGAGGGAAGGCTTACCCGAATAGACATCTTATTTCCTCCAGAATGCGGGAGTAAACAGCACGAGCAGGGTAAAGATTTCCAGGCGTCCCAGTAACATGGCCAGGCATAGCAGCCACTTGGCAAAATCATTGATGGATGCAAAATTCTGCCCAACCTCATCCAGTCCTGGGCCCAGGTTATTCAGACAGGCCGCTACTGCTGAGAAAGCCGTATCCTGATTCAGTCCGGAGGCCATCAGCAGCAATATCATCAGAGCAGATATAGCAAAATAAGCCGCAAAGAACCCCCAAACGGCTTCAATGACATTATCCGGCACCGGTTTGCGACCTATTTTTACTGCAAACTGGGCTGAGGGATGCACCAGTCGCTGAAGTTCACGTGCGCCCTGTTTGACCAGCAACAGGATTCGGATCACCTTAATGCCACCACCCGTCGAACCGGCACAGCCTCCCATATAGCTCACATACAATAATAAAACCGGCAGGAAGCCCGGCCAGCTATAATATTCCTGTGTCGTAAATCCAGTAGTGGTACCAATCGATACCACCTGAAACAGTCCCTCGATCATACTGTCCAGCGGGGAGTCAAAGGTCTTTGTGATCAATAAATATGGAATAGTAACCAGGCTGACTACCAGTAAAACCATCATATAAGTTCTAAACTCGGCATCTTTTAGATAAGGAGTCAACCTGCGTTGACGCACCGAACTAAAATGCAGCGCAAAATTCACCCCAGAAAGTAGCATGAAAACAATCGCGATGAGCTCAATACCTCTATTATTGAAATACCCCATACTGGCATCGTGAGTAGAGAACCCACCAATAGCCACGGTAGAAAATGCATGCGAAATCGCATCGAAAGTGTTCATACCTGCCAACCAGTAGGCAACGCCACAGGTAACGGTGAGGGCCAGATAGATATACCACAGTGCTTTTGCGGTTTCGGTGATGCGTGGTGTTAATTTGGTATCCTTCACGGGCCCTGGGGTTTCAGCACGGTATAGCTGCATGCCACCGATACCCAGCATAGGCAGTACTGCAACCGCCAGTACGATAATACCCATTCCCCCCATCCATTGAAGTTGCTGACGATAAAAAAGGATAGCGTGTGGCAGATCGTCGAGGCCCACAATAACCGTGGCACCGGTCGTTGTCAGGCCTGAGATCGCTTCAAACACTGAATCGGTTATCGAGATATCATGTACCCCAGACAGGTACAGCGGCAGTCCACCTGCGACACCCAGCACAAACCAGAACATCACGACCACCATAAACCCATCGCGCAGGCGCAGCTCTTTTTTATGCCTGATCAGTGGCAAGAATAACGTCAATCCACCAACCAGTATCAGTAGAAACGATTCCAGAAAAGGGATAGCGCTATCTTCCTGATAGATCCAGTCGACCAGAACCGGCGGTAGCATGGTGCCGCTAAAAACCACCAATAACAGACCTAAAATCCTGATAATGACCAGAAATTGCATGCTTTAGAAATAGGTTATTGCGACCTGGAACAGCTTTTCCACATCGGCTATATCACGTTTATCGGTCAGGAAGAGGATGACATGATCTTCAGACTCTACAATCGTATCATGGTGGGCAATCATCACCTCTTCTCCACGAACTATAGCTCCAATAGAGGTCCCCCGAGGTAGTTTCAGATCGGCAATACGTCTTCCGACCACCTTGGATGATTTTTCATCACCATGTGCGATGGCTTCTATTGCTTCGGCAGAGCCACGGCGCAGAGCATGCACGGCAACGACATCCCCTCTTCGTATATGCGCCAGCATGGCGCCAATTGTTACCTGATGGGGAGACAGAGCGATGTCGATCATACCACTTTCCACCAGATCTACATAAGCGGGCCGGTTGATCAGAGACATCACTTTTCTGGCGCCCAGACGCTTTGCCAGCATGGCGGATAAGATATTGGCTTCGTCATCATTAGTCAGCGCACAGAACACATCCATAGACTCGATATTTTCTTCGAGCAAAAGATCTGGATTTGCCGCATCACCATATAAAACAATACTTGAATCCAGGTCTCCAGCCAGCTGGTTTGCTTTCTGTTTGTCTCTTTCTATTATCTTAACCTGATAATGCTTTTCCAGGCTTAGTGCCAGCTGACTACCGATATTGCCACCACCGGCCAGCATCACTCGCTTGACAGGTTTATCAAGCTTGCGCATTTCGGCGATCACCATCGGGATATGCTTTCTGGCAGCCAGGAAAAACACTTCATCGTCCGCTTCAATAACCCGGTCTGCTGTCGGTGTGATCGACTTGCCATCTCTGAAAATGGCTGCCACCCGAACATCTACACCGGGAATATGTTTGCGTATGGTTTGTAATTCCTGCCCAATCAATGGACCGCCGTAATAGGCCTTTACCGCGACCAGCTGCACCTTTCCACCAGCGAAATCCAGCACCTGCAGCGCACTTGGGTGTTCGATAAGATGATGGATATACTCAGTGACCAGGTTTTCCGGGCTGATACTGACATCGACAGGAATAGCATCGGGACTGAAAAGCTGCTTATGCTGCATGTATTCCTGTGAACGGATACGCGCAATCTTGGTGGGGGTACGGAATAAGGTGGAAGCAATCTGACAGGCCACCATATTGATTTCATCGCTATTGGTTAAAGCGATCAACATATCGGCATCATCCGCACCTGCACGCATAAGCACACTGGGATAGGAACCATTACCGCAAATCGTGCGCAAGTCCAGCCTATCCTGCAATTCAGATAGTATGCCCTGCTCCACATCAATGACGGTAATTTCGTTGCTGTCTTCTTTGGCCAGTTCAGTGGCTACTGAGGATCCGACCTGACCAGCTCCGAGAATAATAATATTCATCGTTATTAACTACTTATGTTTCATGTAATTTGGTTAAACAGAAATGGCTATACCACAGGCAGTATATATCCAATCGTTCCTGCAATTGATTATTTTCTATTATGCAGCCCCAGGGCCTTAAGTTTTCGGTATAGATTGGTGCGTTCCAGACCTATCTTTCGGGCCAGATCTGAAACATTATTGTGACAGATTGCCAATTGTTGCCTGAGATATTCACGTTCAAAGAATTCTCGTGCTTCGCGCATATCCAGATTCAAATCAATATGTAAATTTAGCTGGTTATCACTCACGTTGGAGGCACTGGATTGAACATTTATCAGCAGTGCCTGTATCTCATCCAGTTCTACGTTATCCGCATCGCTATTAGATAATAACTGTTTTATTAAAGACTTAAGCTCAGCCAGTCCACCACCCCAGTGGTGGTTACGAATCATATTCTGCGCAGCCACCCCAAAATGTCGATAGGGTAAGCCCTCTAGCTCCGCATACCAGTTGACATAATATTCAAGCAATTCAGGAATATCCTCTATGCGTTCATCCAGTTCCGGGATATAAACGGCATCACGCCAGTATTCGGCCAGTTCAGGAATAATCTCTGATTTTTCACGTAACTGCTGATAACTATACTGACTCGAAACTACCATACGTCCACTGGAAGGGGACGTAGGCTGGCGCTGCAATAACGATAATAAAACCTGCTGACCATGCCGATTGAGATCAGTGACTTCATGGATGAATATATTCCCGGTCAAACCATTCTTATAGAATTCATCATCCGCCTGGAACGATTGAACAGGATAAACCGGTTGACGCAAATGAAAAAGGTAATCAGCCCAGATACTGACTCCTGAGCCCATCAAGCCCGTGATAAATACCGCTTGATTATGCATCGCCAGCTCCTGCATGGTCAGGCGTAACTGCTGCATTTGATGACTATTACCTACTGGTTGTTCGCGCCTTAGTGCTTTTACGGTGGAAGCCCCCTGCTGGCTCTGTAAGGCTGATTTTACCGTACGCAACAATTTCGCCATAGAAAGCGGTTTCTCGACAAAATCGAAAGCACCATAGCGCGTTGCTTCAACCGCAGTTTCCACCGTGCCGTGACCAGACATCATAACAACGGGGCCAGTCAATTCTTTGCGCTCATTCCACTGCTTGAGTAAGCTAACACCATCCATTTCGGGCATCCATATATCCAGCAAAACCAGGTCGGGATTAAACATAGGCTTTCGTTCTATCGCCCGCTGGGCATGCTCAGCCACTTCCACCTCATAACCTTCATCTTCCAGGATATCTTTTAACAATTCCCTGATATCAGGCTCATCATCTACTACCAGAATTTTACTTTGTATCGACATATTATTAGCCATTTACGTTAACTTACCACCTCTGCCGGTAAGCGTAGAATAACCTCAGCGCCAGCCTGTTTACTGTTTTGCGCCAACACCATACCGCCGTGCTCTTCGACAATTTTTTTGACTATAGCCAGACCCAGCCCGCTACCACTGGTTTTCGTCGTGACATAGGGCTCGAACAGGGTATCCAGTATCTCTTCATCAACGCCTTCCCCACTATCCAGCACCGAAAACTCAACATATTCGCAGCCATATTCCTGCATGCAGCGTGTTTGCAGCTTGATCCAGCCTTTTTTACCTACTGCTTCCAGTGCATTCTTCACCAGATTGTGGATCAGCTGCCGCACCCTTACCGTATCTGCATAAATTTGCGGGATGGCA
>JBNKPX010000093.1:0-12282 GCA_050295575.1 Gammaproteobacteria bacterium
CGTTTTACCACCTCAAAAAAAGGTTTTAACTGTGGGTATTTGATCAAAATCTGAGTAATAGTCTGATCAGAAAAGCAGCCTGATTCCAGGCCAAATATAGCTTCAACCCCTCGATTTCCCCGCTTGATAAGCCCCACTTCATTGATCGTCAATACACCCGAGTTGATATGTTCCAGCACCGATTGCAGATAATTTTTCTGTAACGCTTCCATCAACTGACTCTGATCAGCTATCGCACGTGCACGAGAAAGTTTGCGCGTCATAGTATTGAAAGAACGCGTCAGAAAACTAAGCTCGTCGTCGCCGGAAACCTGTAACTGTTTTTCATAGTCTCCCGCAGCTACCGCCTGCGTACCCTCAACCAGATTATTGATAGGCGAAACCAGCCGACGTGCGGAGAGAAATGCGACGTAAATCGCCGATAGCACGCTTAACAACCAGACCAGAGACAGCGCCAGAGTAAAACTGGTTTTCAATGGGTCGCGCAAAACAGCCAACTCCCGATAACGTTCGTAGGCCTGTTGCACGCCCTGCGTCAACTCATTCACCTGATCGGTAACCGGAAACAGGGCTTGCAAGGTTTTATCCTGCTCAGTTGCCAGTAAGCCGCGTACCGGTACCACCACCCGTATCTGGATACCACTGCTCTCATTATCTTCCAGCTTCAGGTAATGATCCCCCTGCCCCAGATTTCCAAACGCTGTTTTTGCCAGGGTTTCAGGCAGCTCAGCAGAGTTTTCACTACTCGACACCAGAATTTCACCATTCTGGCCAACCATGGTTAATTCGCTGGCATTTTGCTGATTGCGCGCATCATTTAGATAAATAACCCTCAGCTCTTCTGGAATAGTTGGAATTTCATTTGCTATCTGCTGGGTTTTCTTCAACGCTTCACGTTTACGTAAATCGATAGCACTACGCCCAAGTTGAAGCGAATCTTCCAGTGCCTGCTCGACCCCAACATCAAACCAGCTATCGATACTTCGATGTAAAAAAGTGAGAGAAAAATAATAAACGATACTGACAGGAATAATGGTGAGTATGACAAAAGCACCAATCATACGAGTCGTTAATCTGGAACCTACCGCCTTAAGGCGATACTGTACAATCAGCTTATAGACGTTGTATACGATCAGCCCAATCAGGGTGATCAGGCCAAGAGCATTAAAAAACACCAGTAGATTGTAATATTTGCCAAAAGAGGCCGAATTGGATGTGGCGTCACTAATCGAATACAGCGATACAAATAATAGAATGAGTAACGCTAGAAACGGCATGTAATTCTTCAACATGCGATTCATTGAGTAATCTCCCATTCATACCATTCACTGGTCAAAGCCCAGTTATTTTTCCACAATGAAGAAGATTTTAAAGGTACCGGCAGCTCTGACTGATCCACTCCAATACGCAGTCGTGCCACGTATGACTCTTGCTCCTTGAGATTGTTTTTATCTAACACCGGGAAATCAAGAATCACGGATAATTGCTCTACGGCTTCATCAATAGAAGAAAAGTATTGTCGTCTACCGGAATTCACATCAAACACAGAAACCGCATCAAGTAGCGGGTGATAATTTAACTGATATTGCTGTTTGATATATGTAACCTGCTCATTAAACCAGAGGCTTTCATAACGATAAAATTCTATCTCAATCACTAGCGGTAAATTGAAGCCCTGGTCTATTGCAGTGGTGATATAAGGTGGTAAATGAATATCAAAAACAGCATTTAAAAAAAACACATCACCTTTTAAATGCATATTAGCGGATTTTACGATGAACGAGTCACCAGCCTGGGCCGCAACCGAACAAGGCTGTACTAAAAGCATCAGGCTAACGACCCACGCCAGTATTAGCCTTTTCAGCAACATCTATATGTCAGCCTCTTTTCTCAAGCAGCGCATAATAAAATCCATCCATATCATTGAATCCGGGTAAAATCTGGCGCCCATATGGACGTTGAATACCCCATTGTACAGCGTTTAAAGGAAGTTCAACACAGCCAGGCTGTCGATCACAAAAATCTGCAATCTGCAATTCATTCTCAGCACGAAATATCGAGCAGGTACTATAAAGCATGCGCCCACCTTTGATCAGCAAGGGCCACAACGCATCTAGCAGCTTCTTCTGTTGCTGGACCAGTTGCTGTATATCCTCAGGTTTTCGCAGAATACGAATATCCGGATGACGCCTGATAATACCGCTGGCCGAACAGGGGGCATCGAGCAGGATTCGATCAAATTGAATGCCATCAAACCAGCTATCGGTTAGTACCGCATCTGCATGGATTAGTTTCGCCGCAAGGTTAGCCCGTTGAATATTCTGATCCACTCGCTGCAAACGCTGTTCATCTTTATCCAGCGCCAATATTTCAAGCCCATCTGCAGATTGCAATATATGTAGTGTCTTACCGCCCGGTGCAGCGCAGGCATCCAGTACTCGGCTTGCTGGCTGACAATCCAGTAAGGGTGCGGCAATCTGGGCAGAGGAATCCTGTACACTGACCAGGCCATCATCGAAACCAGGTATCTTGCCCACCGGCAAAGCCTGCTGAAGGACTACCGCTGTGGGTATTAATCCATGAGCAACCGCCTCCATTTGCTCTGCTTGCAGTAATTTAAGGTATGCCTCACGAGAAATCTGCCGTGTATCGACTCTAAGCACCATAGGTGGTGATTGATTTGCCGCTTGCATCAGCGTCGCTGAGTCAGCACCCCAGTCAGCCCTAAGCTGGTCCTGTATCCACTGCGGGTAGGCAAGTGCATGCTCATGAGGCGTTAGTTTTGCTCTATTTGACGGCTCTTCAGTGCTATGCGCACGTAGATAATTGCGTAAAACCGCATTGATTAAACCCCTCGCCCATTTTTTTTTCTGATAGACGACCAGATTGACCGTTTCATTGACTGCAGCATGGTCATCAATACGCATAAATCGAATTTGATACAAACCAAGTAACAGAATGAGCTGGATATCGAAATCTTTAGCTTTTAATGGTTTCTGCAACAGAGGCTTTAGCTCAGATGAGAGCAAGAAATAATAACGACAAAAACCGTAACATAGCTCACTACACAATCCCTGGTCACGGCTGTTATCGAGATTGCTTAACTGTTTTTCCAACTGAGAACTGAGGGATTGCCCTTTCACCACTACCGACAGGCAAATCTTGAGCGCGAGCTGGCGGGCATTTTGCTTTTTATTCTGTAAACTATTCGGCAAAACTATGATCGCTCAAATCGCGTGCATTCAATACCTGATCCGCCGTCTGGCGCTTTTTACCCGCAAACTGTAGCTCTTTGATTTGCAACACCCCTTCACCACAACTCACCTTTATACCCTGTCGGTCGTGCTGTATCACCCTGCCTGGCAACTGTTCGGAGCTTTCACTAACAGCCATTGCCGACCATATTTTGACTGGTTGATTATTGAAGGTGGTAAAACTCACTGGCCAGGGGTTAAATGCACGAACCTGCCTTGCCAGTGTGGGCGCAGATAAATTCCAGTCAATTGCCGCTTCCTGCTTGGTCAATTTGTCAGCATAGGTCGCCAGGGTATCATCCTGTACTTCGGCTTGTATAGATTGATTCTCTAGCGCGTCAAGATGTGTCTGAAGAAGCTCTGCACCCATGACCTTCAGTTGATCGTGTAACTCTGCCGCAGTGCTCTGATCTGTAATAGCCAGTTTAGCCTTCGCCAGCATAGCGCCGCTATCCAGCCCAGCATCCATTTGCATCAAGGTAATCCCGGTTTCACTATCACCAGCCAGTATTGCTCGCTGAATCGGTGCAGCACCTCGCCAGCGCGGTAATAAAGAAGCATGAATATTGACACAGCCGAGCCTGGGTGCATCCAGTACCTGTTGCGGCAATATCAAGCCATAGGCAGCAACTACCATCAAGTCTGCCTGATAGTCGGCCAGCCTTTGCATGGCTTCTATGTTACGTAATGAAACGGGTTGCTCAACGGGCAACCCGAAACCTTCAGCACAAAGCTTAACAGGGCTTGCCTGCAACTGACGACCGCGTCCTGCGGGCCTGTCTGGTTGGGTGTATACAGCCACCACTTCGTGGCTGGACTGCGCAAGCATTTCCAGCGCTGAAACTGCAAACTCCGGGGTACCGGCATAGATTATCTTCATTGTCAGGTTATCCTGAATAGAGGTTGTTTCAGGAGGCTTCCTGTTTCTTTTGTTTTTCCAGCTTCTTACGTATGCGATCACGCTTAAGAGCAGAGATGTAATCGACAAAGAGCTTCCCTTCCAGATGATCAATTTCATGCTGAATACACACGGCTTCCAGACCATCTGCTGTGAATTCAAATAATTCACCATCCGCATCCTGCGCGCGTACCGATATTTTCTCAGCCCGTCTTACGGTTTCATAATAACCGGGTACCGACAGACAGCCTTCATCCATTTCCTCGTCTCCTTCAGAATTAAGGATTTCTGGATTAATCAACACCTTAGGTTCATTTTTTTCTTCAGACACGTCCATAACCAGAAGACGCTTATGAACATTGACCTGGGTAGCAGCCAACCCTATTCCGGGGGCTTCATACATGGTTTCAAACATGTCACTAATCAGTGTTTTCAGCTTACTGTCAAATTCAGTGACCGCTTTGGCTTTCGTACGCAAACGCGGATCTGGATAATGTAAAATATTTAATAACGCCATAATTTAAACTTCGAGAACATTTACAAGTTTTAGCTCCAAGTTTATGATTATAATAGAATCTTAACCATAAAAAAGGTTGTAGTTAGAGAGAATTCAACTACAATCGCCCAATATAAATACACCAATCCAGGGGTTTCTATGCATATCCTTAACAAGCGACTGTTACTACATGGACTGTTCATTTTCGCCGGTTTAATACTGCTAAATGGCTGTTCCACAACTAAAGAACCATATGCTGTAGTAGAGGAAACGTCTGTTGAACCAACTGATATTACAGTTAAGGCCAACCTTACGCCACCTCCTCCTCGCGAAACAATCGTATACGAACCAGAGCATCCACAAACGTATATTGTACAAAAAGGCGACACATTATGGGACATTTCATCTCATTTTTTACGTGACCCCTGGTACTGGCCAGAAATCTGGTATAAAAATCCGCAGGTGGACAACCCTCACCTGATATACCCTGGTGATGAACTGGCTATAGTCTATGTCGGCGGCGAAAAGCGCATTCAGTTATCTCGCCGTGGGGAGACAGGGCAGGCACTGGCAAGCGGCGGACTTAAAATTGTAAAACTCTCACCGCGCATACGTGCCCAGTCGATCGATGCCAGTATTCCCTCGATCCCTATTGAATCCATAAGACAGCTACTGGAAAAACCCCTGATCATTGATGAAGAAGATCTCGCAAAGGCCGCCTATGTTCTAGACAGTCGAGACAACCATCTCGCCAACGCAATCAATGATACCCTGTATGTACGCAACCTTGATACCTCAACCGGCAATGGTCGCTACCAGATTTTTCGCCCGCATAAACCGCTGATAGATACCGCATCTGGTGAGGTACTGGGCTACGAAGCCCTGTATGTTGCTGAGGGTAAACTTGAAAAAGCTGGGGACCCAGCGTCAGTCAGAGTAACCTCTTCGACGCTGGAGATTCTACGTGACGACCGCTTACTGCCGATTGACAATACCACACTGGAAAGAGACTTTTTCCCTCGCTCCCCCAAAGATCAGGTAGAAGGTCGCATTATTTCGTTGCTGGACGGTATCTCTCAGGTTGGTCTATATCAGACTGTAGTGGTGAACCTTGGGCTGCGTGACAATGTTTCAGTCGGCAATATTCTCGAAATTGAGAAACTGGGAAAAGTCATTATCGATCATAATGAAGAAGAGACTAATTTCGCCGTGAAATTACCGGATGAACGTAATGGACTACTAATGATCATCAGAACCTATAACAAAATGAGCTTCGGACTGATCATGCAGGCAGAATCCCCCATCCATTTAAACGACCTGGTGAAAACACCTTAGGATAGAATCCACAGCATGGCCAGGGATGACCTGGCCTACTGCCTGGCACTTAATCAGTGTCCAGGCATTGGGCCTGTTAATTTTCGTCGACTTACCTTAGAAAGCACTCTCACCATAAGAGGACTATTCCAGCTTTCAAGCAGTCAACTTTCTGAGTTAAACCTTAAACATCCTCAAATAGAATATATAGCCAACCCCGACTGGGCCAGCGTAGATCTCGCTCTGGAATGGCTTGCCGAGGACTCATCCCATCACATCGTTTCAATACTCGACCCTGCCTACCCCGAACTTTTAAAAGACATTATCGACGCCCCTCCTGTCCTGTATGGCATTGGCACTATAGATCTTTTGCAATCTTCTCAGATTGCCATAGTAGGTAGTCGCAATTGCACGCCAGGCGGTGCTGAAACTGCGCAGGATTTTTCCAGGTATTTAAGTCATGCAGGTCTGACTATTACCAGTGGAATGGCGCTTGGCATAGACCAGCATGCCCACCGGGCCGCACTGGATAGCAGTGGCCACACGATCGCCGTCATCGGCACAGGGATAGATAGAATCTACCCTTCGAAAAACAAACAACTGGCCTATGATATTGCTGAAAAGGGCTTAATAGTTTCAGAATTTCCATTAGGCACTGCACCAGCAAACAGTAATTTCCCAAAAAGAAACCGCATCATCAGTGGGCTGAGCCTGGCAACCCTGGTAGTAGAGGCCACGCGCAAAAGCGGCTCTCTCATTACCGCTCGCCTTGCTAACGAACAGGGACGAGAGGTATTCGCCATCCCTGGGTCTATACACAACCCGCACAGTAAAGGATGTCACCATTTAATACGTCAGGGCGCAAAACTGGTTGACCAGGCCGCCGATATTATCGATGATATAGGGAGTCTGCTAGGTTTTATCGCCGAACAGGCTGAAACTCATACCGATTCTCCAGCAGATTTATTTATCGATAGCGAGTATCAGGTACTACTGGATGCTATGGGTTATGATCCAGTATCTATAGACACTTTGGTAAACCGCAGTGGCTTGACCATTGAGCAGCTTTCCTCCATGCTGTTAATACTAGAGTTAAACGATCACATTAAAACCGCACCCGGTGGACTTTTTATCAGGTGCTAGACAGGGGTATACATGAAAGAAGGTGTTATAGACGTACTGATGTACATTTTTTCAAGCTATGCAGATAGAGATGACACCCTCCCAGAAGACCGTGAAAGCATTGATGCCGATTTACGTGAAGCGGGTTTTGAATCCAACGAAATAGACAAGGCCTTTGACTGGCTAGATGGTCTGGCGTTGGCTGGAGATATCCCCAGTATTAAACAATCTTCAAATGCCTGCCGTGTATATTCATCCTCAGAAAAGCTGCGCATGGATACCAAGATTCAGGGATTTCTCTATTTTCTGGAACAGTCAGGTGTACTAACCCCAGAGCTGAGGGAATTAGTCATCAATCGAATCATGGCACTTGATGGTATCGCCCCGGTAGATATGGAAGAGTTTAAATGGGTCGTCATGATGGTATTGTTCAACAATGCTATCGATCAGGACGAAAACACTCTGATGCATTACGAAGATATCGTATTTGCCGATCAGCCAGCAATTTTCCACTAATACAAAAACAATCCAGCCTATGAGTAGCAATCTCGTTATAGTTGAATCACCTGCAAAAGCAAAAACTATAGAAAAATATCTCGGAAAAGACTTTAAAGTGCTCGCCTCTTACGGGCATGTACGCGATCTAATCCCAAAAGAAGGGGCTGTAGAAACCGACAACAACTTTAAAATGAATTACGAAGTTGTCGAGCGAAACGAAAAACACATAAAAAATATCGCTAAAGAGTTAAAAAAGGCTGACACACTTTATCTCGCAACGGATCCGGATCGCGAAGGGGAAGCCATATCCTGGCACCTGTATCAATTACTGCAAGACCGTAAATTGATGAAGAACAAAAATGCCTTCCGGGTTGTTTTTCATGAAATCACCAAACAGGCAGTCACTGAAGCAGTCGCTAATCCACGTGAAATCACCATGGATCTGGTGAATGCTCAACAGGCCCGACGAGCACTGGATTATCTGGTTGGTTTCAATCTATCACCTTTGTTATGGCGTAAGATTCGACGGGGCTTATCGGCTGGTCGAGTGCAAAGCCCGGCGCTCAGAATGATCGTAGAACGTGAACTTGAGATAGAAGCGTTCAACCCTGAAGAGTACTGGAGTGTCGAATCGGATAATGAATTCGAAAAACAGCAATTTATGGCACGTCTAACCCAGTATCAGGGGGAGAAGGTTAAACAGTTTAGCATTACTAATGCTGAGCAGGCTGAACAGGCCCATAGTATTTTAAATAATGCCGCTAACGGGAAGTTAACGGTTGCTAATGTTGAAAAGAAACAACGCAAACGTAATCCAGCAGCACCATTTACCACCTCTACACTGCAACAGGAAGCTTCACGAAAACTGGGGTTTGGCGCACAGCGCACCATGCGCACCGCCCAGCGTCTATACGAAGGTATTGACATTGGCTCTGGTCAAACCGGTTTAATCTCCTATATGCGTACCGACTCCGTATCACTGTCTAATGAAGCACTGGAAGATATTCGTACGCTTATCGCAAAAAAATACGGCCCCGAACTATTGCCCGAATCACCACGAGCATTTAAAACCAAGTCCAAGAATGCACAGGAGGCTCACGAAGCGATCCGCCCCACCAGTGCCATGAACACACCTGAGCAAATCAAATCCTTCCTCAGCCAGGATGAATACAGACTGTATGATTTGATCTGGAAACGCAGTATCGCCTGCCAGATGATTCACGCCACTATGGATACTGTAGCAGTAGACCTTGCCGCCGATAGTCAAAACACTTTCCGTGCCAATGGCTCAACTATCCGCAATCCGGGCTTTATGCTGGTATATACCGAAAGCCAGGATGACGATAAGAAAGATGACCAGAAAGAAAACATCCTTCCCCCTCTGCAAAAAGGTGATCAGGTAACACTGAAAGAAATACGTCTGGAACAACATTTCACCGAACCGCCACCGCGTTTTAGCGAAGCCAGCCTGGTAAAAACTCTGGAAGAATACGGTATAGGCCGACCTTCGACCTATGCATCGATAATTACCACCCTGCTTGACCGCGATTACGTCGAACTTGAAAGCAAACGATTCCATCCCACCGATGTGGGTCGCGTAGTAAATAAATTTCTTACTCAACACTTTACTCGCTATGTAGATTACGACTTCACCGCAAATCTGGAAGACACGCTGGATGAAATATCGCGCGGAGAAAGCGAATGGCTGCCCTTAATGCAAAGTTTCTGGACATCGTTTAAAGATCTTGTTGATGATAAAATGGAGACGGTTAGCCGCGATGAAGCCTTACAGTCGCGCGAATTAGGAACCGACCCTGATACTGGCAAGCCGGTTTCAGTTCGCATGGGGCGCTATGGCCCATTTGTTCAGATTGGCACCCGTGAAGACGAAGAAAAACCTCGTTTTGCCGGTCTAAGACCTGGACAAAAAATGGATCGCATTACCATGGATGAAGCCATGCAGCTGTTCAAGCTACCACGAGAACTGGGTGAAACCGAAGAAGGAGAACCCGTATCTACCAATATCGGTCGCTTTGGGCCCTATGTGAAATTTGGTAGCAAATACGCTTCACTCAAAACAAAGGAAGGCGATGATCCTTATACGCTCACACTTGAACGTGCGCTTGAACTGGTTCGTGAAAAGAAAGAATTTGAAGCCAACCGAGAGATCAAGCTCTTTGAAGGCACCGAAATCAAAATCCTTCGCGGCAGATACGGGCCTTACATCACCGATGGGATTAAGAACGCAAGAATCCCTAAAGACATCGAAGATCCAGCCACTCTAGATCTCGCGACTTGCCAGGAATTAATCGAGAAGGCCCCTTTACCCAAATCAAAACGTAAGAAAGCGGCGACTAAAAAGAAGGCTGCCGTAAAGAAAAAAGCCGCTACTAAAAAGAAGACTACTGTGAAGAAAAAAGCGGCAACTAAAAAGAAGGCTGCCGTGAAGAAAAAAGCGACCCCTAAGAAGAAAGCGGCGGCCAAGAAAGCAGTCAAAGCTATCGCTTGATGTGTCACCCTGGTTACTTAACAAATATGCTTTAAGCATTAAAAAGGGTGCTGTCTTTGCCTACCCCAGCGATACCATCTGGGGGCTTGGATGCCACCCTGAGAACCATCAGGCAGTCGAACGTATTCTAAGCATTAAAAATCGCCCTTTTGATAAGGGCATGATTTTATTATCCAACAACATTGACTACTGCCAGCACTTTATTGATCAGGAATACTTTCAAACCCATTATTCCGATCTTTCTATAGCGGAAAAATCAGCGACCACCTGGCTACTTCCAGCCAGCCCATATTGCCCTGAATGGTTAACTGGCAACAATAAAACGGTTGCCGTCAGGCTAACGGTTTTACCCCATATCCAGATCCTGTGCAACCGATTGGCTCTACCCATAATTAGCACCAGTGCAAATATTTCAGGCCATAAACCATCCACAAATGCGTTACAGATCCATAGACATTTTGCTAATAGTGTCGACTTTATCATCGATGGAATCAGCTGTGGATCAGCACGTCCCAGTCGCATTATTGATAAACGATCTGGGGAAATAATTCGCCCCTAGCATGTTAAACTAGAGATCACTTTAACAGGACCGGATATACCTTCCATGACAGTCGACATTGATGCGGTACGAAATTATCTGAGCGGATTACAAAATACTATCTGCGCAGGGCTGGAGCAGGCCGATGCCAGGCAACACTTTGAAATTGATAACTGGCAACGAGAAAGCGGCGGGGGCGGCAGCACTCGCGTATTAAGCAATGGTGCCGTTTTCGAACAGGCAGGAGTTAACTTTTCAGAAGTGTATGGCGATAGCCTGCCCGGCTCAGCCACAGCCCACCGACCTGAACTTGCCGGCCGAAATTTCCGTGCTATGGGGGTTTCTCTGGTTATTCACCCTCACAATCCATACATACCGACTTCACATGCTAATGTGAGATTCTTTGTTGCTGAGAAACCCGGTAGCTCACCTGTCTGGTGGTTTGGCGGAGGTTTCGACCTCACCCCTTACTATGGTAACAAAGAGGACTGCCGGCACTGGCACCTTACTGCAAGACAGGCTTGTGAGGGTTTTGGTGATGACACTTATGACAAATACAAGCAATGGTGCGATGAGTATTTTTTTCTTAAACATCGTAACGAACCACGCGGTATCGGTGGCTTATTTTTTGATGACCTGAATACACCTGATTTTGGGCGCGCCTTTGCCTTTATGCAAAGCGTAGGCAATCATTACCTACCGGCCTATTTACCCATCGTTGAAAATAGAAAAGACACCCCATATGCTCAAAGAGAAAAAGATTTTCAACTCTACCGCCGTGGGCGCTATGTGGAATTCAATCTGGTTTATGACCGTGGAACCTTATTTGGTTTACAGTCTGGTGGGCGCACAGAATCTATACTCATGTCATTGCCCCCGGTCGTTAACTGGAAATATAATTACCAGCCACAACCCGGCTCTCCAGAAGCAGAGCTATATGAAACCTATCTAAAACCTAAAGACTGGATCAATGAATAAACCACCAATGCTGGATTTCCCTGAGATTGAAATCACCTCTGAAAACAAGTGTGACCTTTGTACCAATTCAAAATGCTGCACCTATGTCACTCAGCAAATTGATACGCCTAAGTCCAAGTATGATTTTGAGATTTTGTTATGGCAGATATCGCATAAAAATATGGCGGCTTATAAAGATGAGGACGGCTGGTTTATTATCTTCGAAACAGAATGTGTACACCTGGAAATGGATGGTCGCTGTGGGATCTACCTGGACCGTCCAACAATCTGTAGAAGTCACTCGAATGATTACTGCGAGTTTGACGCACCCGCAGAAGATGGTTTTGAGCTATGGTTTCCGGACTACGATACTCTGCTGTCTTATTGCAAAAAGCGCTTCAAGAAGTGGAGCACGGGAAACCCGCCTCCTGAATAACCAGCCAGCGTTAGCCTGCCTCTAACAGCTTGATTAAATCATCAGCCATAACCTTAGGGTCTTCTTCATGTGGTTCATAAAATTGAACCACTCCACGCTGATCGATAAAATAAATCACTGAGCTGTGATCAATGACATAGCCCATCGCAGAATTTTCTAGCGCCTTCTTTTCATAGATGACATTGTACTGGCGCGCTATTTTGTCGATATGCTCCTTATTATCCGCAGTAAGACCGATATATCCGGGATTAAACCCCTTC
>JBNKPX010000094.1:0-12217 GCA_050295575.1 Gammaproteobacteria bacterium
TGTTTCGCACAAGTTTGCATAACGATTACCTTTTCGCCTTCTTGTCAACTACGTGACCACGGTAAGTACGAGTTAAGGAGAATTCTCCCAACTTATGCCCAACCATGTTTTCATTAATCAATACCGGCACATGCTGCTTACCATTATGGATAGCAATGGTTAAACCAACCATATCCGGAATTACCATCGAACGACGCGACCAGGTTTTGATCGGACGCTTGTTATTTGTTTCAACCGCTGTCTGTACCTTTTTATACAGATGGTGATCAATAAATGGGCCTTTCTTTAGTGAGCGTGGCACGTCAAATTACCTCTTAGTCCTGTTACGAACAATCAGCTTGTCCGTACGTTTATTGGTACGAGTCTTATAACCCTTGGTTGGCATACCCCATGGGGAGACCGGATGACGACCACCTGAGGTACGACCTTCACCACCACCATGTGGATGATCAACAGGGTTCATAGCGACACCACGAACTGTAGGTCGAACACCTCTCCATCTGGTAGCACCCGCCTTACCTAAAGAACGCAGGGCATGCTCGCCGTTACCAACCTCACCGAGTGTTGCACGACATTCTGACAATACCTTACGCATTTCACCTGAGCGTAAACGCAGGGTGGAATAAGCACCATCACGAGCCACGAACTGAACAGAAGTACCAGCTGAACGAGCAATTTGAGCACCTTTACCAGGCTTTAGCTCAACACAATGAACAACCGAGCCTACTGGAATATTGCGCAATGGAAGACAATTACCCGGCTTTATGCCAGCATCATCACCGGAACGCACCTTATCTCCAGCCTGTATACCCTTAGGAGCGACAATATAACGACGCTCGCCATCGGCATATTTCAGCAGCGCTATATGCGCACTACGGTTTGGATCATATTCAATACGCTCAACTAAGGCTTCAATGCCATCCTTATTGCGTTTGAAATCGATAGTTCTGTAACGCTGCTTATGACCACCACCACGATGACGTGTTGTGATTCTACCAGCGTTGTTGCGACCACCGCTCTTGGATTTTTTTTCAACCAAACCTTCAAAAGGCTTACCCTTATGCAGACCAGGAGTTTTAACCTGTACTACAAAACGACGACCTGCCGAAGTTGGTTTTGCTTTAACTAATGCCATAAGATTTATCCGCCGACTGCTGCCAGGTCAATTTCATGACCCTGTTCGAGAGAAACATATGCTTTTTTCCAGTCATTGCGCTTACCCAAACGAATACCCTGACGCTTGGATTTGCCTTTGACGTTAGCTGTACGCACTTTAGAAACCTTTACATTAAACAGCTGCTCAACAGCCTGTTTGATTTCATCTTTTTTTGCGTCAGTAGATACCCTGAAAACATGCTGATTTGCAGCATCGCCAACAATAGCGGCTTTTTCCGAGATATGTGGCGCTCTTAACACCTTGAAAATTCTTTCCTGATTCATGCCAGACGCTCCTCAAGCTTTTTCAATGCAGCCTGATCAATTACAACCTTATCGAATCTAACCAGAGACAAAGGATCAACAATTGACACATCCATAACCAGAAGGTTGGGGATATTTCTAGCAGCCAGATACAAATTACTATCCAGGCCGTCGGTCAGGATCAAAGCCTGATCAACACCCAGCTCAGCCAGCTTGGCAGCCATCAGTTTAGTTTTTGGCTCAGCAACTGTCAGCTCTTCAACCACCAGAAGACGTTCCTGCCTGACTAACTCAGACGCTATACTACGCATACCTGCGTTATACATCTTCTTATTCAGCTTCTTACTATAGTCACGTGGACGTGCAGCAAAAGTCACACCACCACTGCGCCACAAAGGACTACGAATAGTTCCAGCACGTGCGCGACCGGTACCTTTCTGACGGAATGGCTTTGCACCACCACCCCTAACATCAGAACGAGTCTTTTGAGCCACAGTACCTGCACGAGCAGCACTCATAAAAGAAACTACCAGCTGATGCACCAGCGTTTCATTAAACTCGGCGCCGAACGCAGCATCGCTAACCGACACCGTATTCTTGGAGTTATGTATCGAAATATCCATCACTCTTGTCTCTTATCTTTTTGATGCAGGACGCACAATCACATCACTGCTCTTAGAACCTGGCACAGGTCCTCTAATCAACAGCAGGTTACGCTCGGCATCAACACGCACAATCTCAAGATTTTGCGTAGTCTGCCTAACTGACCCCATATGCCCCGCCATTTTCTTACCCTTAAAAACACGACCAGGTGTCTGGTTCTGTCCAATTGAACCCGGTGCACGGTGAGATACAGAGTTACCATGCGTTGCATCCTGCATATGAAAATTGTGACGCTTAACGCCACCAGCGAAACCTTTACCTATCGTTGTTCCAGTGACATCTACATGCTGACCCTGCTCAAAGATATCTACCTTAATCTCTGAACCCAGCTCAACTTCATCAACTGAATCAACACGAAATTCCATCGCGACACGACCTGCTTCAACACCTGCCTTACGGTAGTGACCAGCCATAGGCTTGGTAACACGACTGGGACGACGCGATCCAGCAATAACCTGTACAGCAGTATATCCATCCGTATCGACAGTCTTTAACTGTGACACACGATTAGGCTCTACCTCAATGACAGTAACAGGTGTAGACACACCATCGTCAGAGAACACCCTGGTCATACCAACTTTTCGTCCAACTAAACCGAGAGACATTGTTAACCTCAAATCATATCTTGCTGAGAATTATCAGCTTTTTTAAAACCAACGGCCTGATACAGAAAACCGCATCAGGCCGCGAGGGCGCGCACTATAACAGAATATTACAGATTAGTTAAGAACTATTCGGCAATTTATAACTGTTTTTTTTCGTGTCGCAAAAACCTCACACAACAGCCAATTTTGGCATTAATTCAACTTGATTTGCACATCCACACCAGCAGCCAGATCAAGCTTCATCAGCGCATCAACTGTCTTGTCTGTAGGATCAACTATATCCATCAGACGCTTGTGGGTACGAATCTCATACTGATCACGCGCATCCTTATTAACATGCGGAGAAATAAGAATTGTGAAACGCTCCTTACGAGTTGGTAAAGGAATCGGCCCCTTAACACGAGCTCCGGTTCTTTTAGCTGTCTCAACGATTTCTGCAGCACTACGGTCAATCAGGCGATGATCGAAGGCTTTCAGGCGGATACGGATATTTTGATTTGCCATAATATTTTCTCAGTAAAACTTATTCGATGATTTTTGAGACAACGCCCGCACCAACGGTACGACCACCTTCTCGAATCGCAAAACGCAATCCATCATCCATTGCAATCGGTGCAATCAGGCTAACAACCATTTTTACGTTGTCGCCAGGCATGACCATTTCTACACCTTCTGGCAGGTCACAGGCACCGGTTACGTCTGTAGTACGGAAGTAGAACTGTGGACGATAGCCATTGAAGAATGGTGTATGACGTCCGCCCTCATCTTTTGACAGGATGTAGACTTCTGCTTCAAATTTTGTATGCGGTGTAATTGATCCTGGCTTAGCCAGCACCTGTCCACGCTCCACATCTTCACGCTTGGTACCACGTAGAAGAATACCAACGTTATCACCAGCACGACCTTCGTCCAGCAACTTGCGGAACATTTCAACACCAGTACAGGTTGTTTTTACAGTATCTTTGATACCAACAATTTCAATTTCTTCACCAACCTTGATGATACCGCGCTCAACACGACCGGTTACTACGGTACCACGACCTGAGATTGAGAATACGTCTTCAACAGGCATGATAAAGTCACCATCGATGGCACGCTCAGGCTCTGGTACGTACGTATCAAGCGCTTCAACCAGTCTCATGATTGAAGGCACACCAATATCACTGGTATCACCTTCCAGTGCTTTCAGCGCTGAACCAGTGATGATAGGTGTATCGTCACCAGGGAATTCGTACTGGTCTAGCAGTTCACGAATTTCCATTTCAACCAGCTCTAATAATTCTTCATCATCTACCATGTCTGCCTTGTTCATGTAGACAACGATATAAGGAACACCTACCTGACGAGATAACAGGATATGCTCACGAGTCTGTGGCATTGGGCCATCTGCTGCTGAACAAACCAGAATCGCTCCATCCATCTGCGCCGCACCAGTGATCATGTTTTTAACATAATCCGCGTGCCCTGGGCAGTCTACGTGTGCGTAGTGACGGTTGGCTGATTCATATTCTACGTGTGAGGTAGCAATGGTGATACCACGCTCTCTTTCTTCAGGCGCGTTATCGATTTCATCAAAAGCTTTCGCTGTTCCACCCATAGCTTCGGCCATGACTTTGGTCAACGCCGCTGTTAACGTCGTCTTACCATGATCCACGTGACCAATCGTTCCCACGTTTACGTGAGGTTTGTTTCTCTCGAATTTTTCCTTTGACACGACCTATCTACCTCTATCAAACAATAACTACAAGTTAATCAATTAAATGCTGCCCTTAATCACAGCATCTGTAACGTTTTTCGGCGCTTCAGCATACTTCTCAAATTCCATTGAGTAGGTAGCACGACCTTGAGTTGCAGAACGCAGATCGGTGGCATAACCAAACATTTCAGCCAACGGTACCGAAGCCCGCAATATCTTCCCGGCTGGCGCATCCTGCATCCCTCCGAGCATGCCGCGACGACGGTTTAAATCGCCCATCACATCGCCCATATATTCTTCTGGAGTTACCACTTCAACCTTCATCACTGGTTCCAGCAATGTAGGCTTAGCAAGCTTACACCCTTCGCGAACAGCCATCATTCCCGCCAGCTTGAACGCCATTTCATTCGAATCTACATCATGAAAAGAGCCATCGTATAGAGTAACCTTGATATCCACCATCGGATAGCCACCAAGCACACCACTATCTACCTGCTCTCTTACGCCCTTTTCGACTGCGGGTATAAAGTCTTTCGGAACAACGCCACCAACTACGGCATTTTCAAACTCAAACCCAGCACCAGTCTCTAGCGGCTCCAGCTTCAACCAGACATGGCCATACATGCCGCGACCACCTGATTGACGTACAAACTTTCCTTCCTGCTCAACCGACTTACCTATGGTTTCTCGGTAGGCAACCTGTGGCTTACCGATATTGGCATCCACATGAAATTCACGCTGCATACGATCGACTATAATCTCAAGATGCAGCTCACCCATTCCTGAGATAATAGTTTGACCAGAGTCCTCATCGGTATGCACACGAAAAGAAGGATCTTCCTGCGCCAACTTACCGAGCGCTATGGACATCTTTTCCTGATCTCCCGTTGTTCTGGGCTCAACAGCCACAGAGATAACTGGCTCAGGAAACTCCATTCGCTCCAGCGTTATTGGCGAACTGTTGTCACACAGAGTGTCCCCTGTAGTTACCTCTTTCAGGCCAACCGCAGCAGCTATATCGCCAGCGTAAACTTCTTTTATTTCTTCACGATGATTGGCGTGCATCTGCAGGATGCGCCCCACTCGATCTTTTTTACCCTTAACCGGGTTAAACACCGAATCACCCGATTTAAGTACTCCCGAGTAAACTCGAAAGAATGTTAAATTTCCCACAAAGGGGTCGGTAGCAATCTTAAATGCCAGGGCCGCAAATGGCTCCTTGTCATCAGCATGCCTTTCCGCTTCTTTTTCGTTAGGCAAAATACCTGTTATCGCCGGAACATCAACAGGTGACGGCATGTAATAAACCACCGCGTCCAACATCGCCTGCACGCCCTTGTTTTTAAAAGCACTGCCGCAAAACGTCGGTACTATCTCACCCGCCAGGGTTCTAATGCGTATTCCCTGCCGAATTTCATCAGCTGAAAGATCACCTGACTCCAGGTATTTTTCCATCAGCTCATCATTGGCTTCAGCAGCCGCTTCAACCATATGATCGTGCCATTCCACACACAACGGTAGCAAATCTGTGGAAATATCCTCTTCAACATAGGTCATGCCCATGTTTTCTTCGTTCCACATAATGGCCTTCATCTTGACAAGATCGACCACTCCATGAAAATTTTCTTCCGCACCAATATTGATCTGCATTGGTACAGGATGACTACCCAGCCTATCTCGGATCTGCTCAACAACGCGCAGAAAATCAGCACCCGCACGATCCATTTTATTAACGAAAGCCATGCGAGGCACGTGGTACTTATTAGCCTGACGCCATACAGTTTCAGACTGAGGCTCAACACCTCCAACCGCGCAAAACACTGCACAAGCGCCATCCAGCACACGCAAACTCCTCTCTACCTCAATGGTAAAATCGACGTGCCCAGGTGTATCAATGATATTGATACGATGCTGCTTGAACTGCTGATCCATCCCTTTCCAGAAACAGGTTGTAGCTGCCGAGGTAATCGTAATACCTCTTTCCTGCTCCTGCGCCATCCAGTCCATGGTCGCCGCACCGTCATGTACCTCACCAATCTTGTGAGATACACCGGTATAAAAAAGTATGCGCTCTGTTGTCGTGGTCTTACCCGCATCAATATGAGCCATGATACCGATATTTCGGTAATCACTAATCGGGGTAGATCTAGCCACAACAAAGCCTCCCAGCTTGGTTAATTACCAGCGGAAGTGTGAGAACGCCTTATTGGCATCTGCCATTCTATGCGTGTCTTCACGCTTCTTTACCGCAGAACCCTTGTTCTCAGAAGCATCCAGCAACTCACCAGCAAGCTTGCTAGCCATAGTTTTTTCGCCACGCTTCTTGGCAGCATCGATCAACCAACGCATTGCCAGCGTGTTACGACGCGACGGACGAACTTCAACAGGCACCTGATAAGTTGCACCACCCACACGACGAGATTTAACCTCGACCACAGGACGCACATTTTCCAGAGCCTTTTCCATAGTCTCTACTGAATCAAGATTGTTTTTCTCTGCAACCGCATCTAGAGCATGGTACATGATCTTTTCAGCAATGGATTTCTTACCATTACGCATGATCATGTTGATAAATTTAGAAACCTGAATATCTCCGAACTTAGGATCGGGTAAGATAACTCTTTTTGGGACTTCTCTACGTCTTGGCATGTTACTTTCCTGCTACTTATTTAGGACGCTTGGCGCCATACTTGGAACGGCCCTGACGTCGACTTGATACACCCTGAGTATCCAGGCTGCCACGTACTGTATGATAACGAACACCAGGCAAATCTTTAACACGACCACCTCTAACCAGAACCACGGAGTGTTCCTGTAGATTATGGCCTTCACCACCGATATAAGAAGTCACTTCGTAACCCGTAGTCAGACGAACACGAGCAACCTTACGCAACGCAGAATTCGGCTTCTTAGGTGTTGTAGTGTATACGCGAGTACAAACTCCGCGCTTCTGTGGTGATGCTTCAAGTGCAGGTACATTACTCTTGTAAGTCTTGGACTTACGAGGCTTACGTACCAACTGGTTAATTGTTGCCATACTATTTAGTTCTCCTACAAGAGCAGACTAGTTTTACTCGTTTAAAATACATAAAAAAATAACTACTCAGGTTACCAGTGCAATCACAATGATAATTTGAGCAGTTACTGAAATACTCTCTAAAACTTAACGACAGATCGAAATATCGTGACCTGTCGTCAGGGAGGCGGAATTTTAGGGCTGTCGGAGCCTGCTGTCAACCGCTAAATTGGCTGACAGCAGTGGATCTAAGCCTATTCTGCCGATGTTTCTTCACTAATTGATGATGCATCACTATCAGATGACACAGAATCCATCTCCATTGCCAGAGATAGCTCTTCTGTATCAGGTATGATAGGCATGGTCGGCTGAATCCTTCTGGCGCGACGCTCTTCATGGAAGGCCTGACCGGTACCCGCAGGAATCAGTCGACCTACGATGACATTCTCTTTCAAGCCACGTAAATCATCCTTTGCACCCCTAACCGCAGCTTCGGTAAGTACACGGGTAGTTTCCTGGAACGAGGCTGCAGAAATAAAGGATTCAGTCACCAGAGAAGCCTTAGTGATACCTAACAGGTCCTGAGTAAAGGTAGCCGGCTTCTTGTTATGGGCAATCGCCTTATCGTTTGCATCCAGAACTCGAGACTTATCAACCTGATCTCCTTTCAACATACGCGTATCTCCACCATCGACAATGGTTACCTTACGCAGCATCTGACGCACAATAACTTCAATATGCTTGTCATTGATACCTACACCCTGTAGTCGGTAAACATCCTGCACTTCGTTAACCATATACTCGGTTAACTCGGTAATACCCTTGATTCGCACAATATCGTGTGAATCCAGCTCACCATCAACCAGAATCTCGCCTTTTTCCACATGCTCACCTTCAAATACATTGATATGGCGGAACTTGGGAATAAGAATTTCTGTCGATTCATCTTTGTCATTGGTGATAACCAGACGTTTCTTGCCTTTTGTTTCCTTACCAAAAGAGATAGTACCGCTTATTTCTGCCAGTACCGCAGGTTCTTTTGGCTTTCTGGCCTCGAACAGATCTGCCACACGGGGTAGACCACCGGTAATATCACGGTTCTTGGATGATTCCTGAGGAATCCTTGCTACAACATCACCTACTTGAATAGTAGAGCCATCTTCAACATTGATGATCGCGCCGCCAGGCAACATATAGTGAGCAGGGATATTGGTCCCTGCATAACACAGAGATTCACCGGCATCATCGATTAACTGAACCGTTGGACGCAGCTCTTTTCCCTGAGTTGAACGGATAGAATCATCCATTACCTCAATTGAGGTCAGACCAGTCATATCATCAGTCTTATGCTGTACTGTGACAGATTCGACGAAATCACTGAACTTAACCTTACCCGCAACCTCGGTAATAACCGGATGCATATGCGGATCCCAGTTCGCCAGTGTATCGCCAGCTTCAACAGATTGCCCATCGGTTACGTTGAATATAGAACCATAAGGAATCTTATAACGTTCTTTCTCACGGCCATTCACATCACTGACGCCGATCTCACCAGAGCGAGATACCGCTATCTGTTTATTTGAAGAATTGGTTACGGTTTTTACGTTATGGAACTTAACAGTACCTGTATTCTTGGTTTCGATACTATTAACCGAGGCAGAACTACTCGCAGCACCACCGATATGGAAGGTACGCATAGTTAACTGCGTTCCTGGCTCACCGATAGACTGGGCAGCGATTACACCGACTGATTCACCGATATTAACCCGGTGTCCACGAGCCAGTTCACGGCCGTAACAGGCGACACAGATTCCGTAACGCGCCTCACAACTAACAGCAGAGCGAACTTTCAATTCATCAATACCCAGTGCATTGATGATATCAACTTCTTTCTCTTCCACCAGAGTGCCTTCAGGTAACACAACATTACCCTCTTCATCCACTACATCCTGCAATGTGACACGTCCTAGAATTCGTTCGCCCAACTCGACAACGATATCACCGCCTTCGATAATGGGCGTCATCATAATACCTTCACTGGTACCACAGTCATCCATAGAAACAACCAGATCCTGAGACACATCGACCAGACGACGTGTCAGGTAACCGGAGTTAGCAGTTTTCAATGCCGTATCGGCAAGACCTTTACGAGCACCGTGAGTAGAGATGAAGTACTGCAATACGTCGAGACCTTCACGGAAGTTTGCCTTGATCGCTGTTTCAATGATCGAGCCATCCGGCTTGGCCATCAGACCACGCATACCAGCCAACTGTCTGATCTGCGCTGCAGAACCACGAGCACCCGAATCAGCCATGATAAAGATCGAGTTGAAAGAATCCTGCTCAACATCGTTGCCATCTGCATCCTTAACAATATCTTTACCCAGCTTGTTCATCATGGCACGCGCTACCTGATCATTCGCATGCGACCAGATATCAACTACCTTATTGTAGCGCTCACCAGAGGTCACCAAACCAGTAGCCCACTGTTTTTCAATTTCCTTGATTTCGCTTTCGGCACCTTCAATGATAGCGACCTTTTCTTCAGGAATGACCATATCGTTAACACCAATAGATACACCTGCGCGAGTCGCATAGTAATACCCGGTATACATGAGCTGATCAGCCAGGATAACCGTGTCTTTTAGACCGATATCACGATAACAGGCATCGATTAGTGACGATACTGCTTTCTTGTCCAGCGTACGATTAATCAAATCAAAGGAAAGACCTTTAGGTAACAGCTCACTAAGAATCGCACGACCCACCGTAGTATCTACCAGTCGACGAGACGGAACTTTTTCACCTTCTTCTGAAAGGGTATATTCAGTCACTCGAAACTTAACTTTTGCCTGCAGCGCTGCAGCATGAGTGTTATAGGCGCGTAATACTTCCTTAGCATCAGCAAATACCATGCCCTCGCCTTTACTATTAACCCTTTCACGAGTCATATAGTACAGACCCAGGATAATATCCTGTGTAGGCACGATGATAGGCTTACCATTGGCTGGAGATAGAATATTGTTGGTCGACATCATCAAAGCACGCGCTTCAAGCTGCGCTTCGATAGACAACGGAATATGTACCGCCATCTGGTCACCATCAAAATCCGCATTGAAAGCTGTACACACTAGAGGGTGCAACTGGATCGCCTTACCTTCGATTAGAGTAGGCTCGAATGCCTGAATACCTAACCTATGCAGTGTAGGCGCGCGGTTTAACATAACGGGATGTTCGCGGATCACTTCTTCCAGGATATCCCAAACCTCTGCAACCTCTTTCTCAACCAGTTTCTTGGCTGCTTTTATTGTTGTTGCCAGGCCACGTAGCTGTAACTTACTGAAGATAAAGGGCTTAAACAACTCAAGCGCCATCTTCTTTGGCAGACCACATTGATGCAGACGTAAAGTTGGACCAACTACGATAACCGAACGACCGGAGTAATCAACACGTTTACCCAGTAGATTCTGACGGAAACGACCCTGCTTACCCTTGATCATATCGGATAATGATTTTAACGGACGCTTGTTAGTGCCGGTGATGGCACGACCACGACGACCATTATCCAGCAGTGCATCGACAGACTCCTGCAGCATACGCTTTTCGTTACGCACAATGATATCTGGCGCACTCAGTTCAAGTAGACGCTTCAGACGATTATTACGATTGATTACACGGCGATAAAGGTCATTTAGATCAGAGGTAGCAAAACGACCACCATCAAGAGGCACTAATGGACGCAAATCAGGAGGCAATACCGGTAAAACGGTCATGACCATCCATTCAGGCTTATTACCTGATTCGATGAAATTCTCAACCAACTTCAGGCGCTTGGACAGACGCTTGAATTTAGTTTCCGATTTTGTGGAATCAATTTCATCGCGCAGTTCCTGAGCTTCGGTATGCATGTCAATCTGCTGTAACAATTCGTATACCGCTTCAGCACCCATCTTGGCATTGAAATCATCACCAAACTCTTCAATAGCTTCCAGATAAGCTTCATCAGTCAATAACTGACCTTTTTCCAGCGTTGTCATACCTGGGTCAATAACCACAAACCCTTCAAAATACAGCACACGCTCAATATCACGCAGTGTCATATCAAGTAACAGGCCGATACGAGACGGTAGCGACTTCAGGAACCAGATATGCGCAATTGGACAGGCCAGTTCTATATGCCCCATACGCTCACGACGCACTTTGGTTTGAGTAACCTCGACGCCACATTTTTCACAAACAACGCCACGATGCTTGAGACGCTTGTATTTGCCACATAGACATTCGTAATCCTTTACCGGACCAAACACCTTGGCACAAAACAGGCCGTCGCGTTCAGGCTTGAAGGTACGATAGTTGATAGTCTCAGGCTTCTTAACCTCGCCAAACGACCAGGACCGAACCATATCCGGCGAGGCCAGACCAATTCGGATAAAATCAAAATCATCATCTTGACTTGTCTTTTTTAACAGATTGAGTAAATCTTTCATTGTTTCTCCTGCTGCTTAAATCGATACATGTAGACCAGAGGTCTATTCTTGCTCGAGATCAATATTCAAGCCTAAAGAGCGAATTTCTTTAAGCAACACGTTGAATGATTCCGGCATTCCGGCTTCCATACTGAAATTGCCATCGACAATATTCTTGTACATCTTATTCCGTCCGTTCACATCATCCGATTTAACGGTAAGCATTTCCTGTAGGGTATATGCCGCGCCATATGATTCCAGCGCCCATACTTCCATCTCACCAAAACGCTGCCCACCAAACTGAGCTCTACCACCCAGAGGCTGTTGCGTTACCAGGCTATAAGGACCAGTA
>JBNKPX010000095.1:0-12155 GCA_050295575.1 Gammaproteobacteria bacterium
AAAACGGACTCGCGGCACCAGGGTGCCGCTCACGTTATCAAAGGCGGCGCGAGCCGCTTAGCCAAGCGTTAGCATCATAAATAATGAAAATCACAGACAACAATTTTAGAGATTCATTTCTCACAGAAATCACAATTGGATACGATTGGGACAACTCAGGAAATTATGCGCAATTAAAGGTTGCTGATAATAATAAAAATAGTAAAAGCTACAGAATTACAGGCCTTAAGGAATACAGTATATTTGAAGATTTTCAGGCTATGTACATAGAGCATTGCAATTTGGTAAAAAATAAGGACGGCATTTATCTCTGCCTTGATCCATACAATGAATCAGAAATATCAGAGGATAAAGACAATTATTACTTTCGCGGTACAGATATTGTGGAATTACAATAAAAATGCTAACAAGTAAATTAACTCAGACAAACTCCGCGCGGCTCTTTGCGCATGCCTTCGGCGTTGTTGCGCAAACGCCTTGCTACGTTTGGGCCCGCTGAGCATGGGCGTTAGTATTTAATAATAAAATGGGAATCATATGAAAATATTTACAATCCACTTGTTTTTTATATTGGCTAGTTTAAATCTTGTGTCTTCTTATGCAGATTCCATAGGAGGTGCGCAATTCAACAGTACAATAAGCATTGGTAATAACATGTTTGTTACCGTAAAAGATGAGCTAAAGCGCGAGTACGTTACACTCTATAAAGTGAAAAATAATAAAATTGAAATCATAGATACAGTAGTAAAATATCATCACACCTCTAAAGGAAAAAGTGAAATGACATTTTTAAGATTAGATATCAATGATAAAACCAAAGAGAATTAATAAGCTTTGTAAATTGGCCTATGCTAACAAGCACCTCAAAAGGACTTGCCACGGTACTTTGGGTACACAGCGGGAAATAAAATGGTAGTAAGGGGTGGCTTCGATAGAAACCTGAGTTTTCCTGGCTTTAGGCATAATGCGCTCCTTGCGTTGAGGTTATAAAAACTACGACTTTTGATTTTAGTTGTTAATGATCAATGGATGTAAAAAATGACATGGCTTAAACTGAGCAATATTATCTAGTAGCATTATTATTAATTATTTATAGAAGGTAAATATGCCATCAAAAATTGATCATATTGTTATTGGTGCAAGTAGCCTGACAGAGGGTGTAAATTATCTAAAAAACCTGCTCGGTGTAGATATTCCTTATGGTGGTGAGCATATAAAAATGGGAACTCATAATCACCTGATGAAGTTGGGAGATGGAATTTTCCTGGAAGTCATTGCTGTAAATAATGAAATTGCAGCGCCCAGTCGCCCAAGATGGTACGGATTAGATGACCCCTATACTCGACATTGTATTGAGCAACAACCCTCGCTACTCACATGGGTTGTTAATACTCACGATATAAATGGGCTAATGCAGCAAGCCAGTTTTTCAGCAGGAAAACCAGAATTTATCAGTAGAGGAAATCTAAGCTGGAGCTTTGGTCTTCCTGAAGATGGTAGACTGTTGGCTGGAGGTCTATTGCCTTATGCCATTGAATGGCATACAGAGATACATCCTTCTGAAGGTATGGCAGATCTGGGTTGCAAACTTAAAAGTCTGGAACTTTACCACCCTTATCCGGTTTGGCTGCGTAATGCACTGGATTCGATAGATGCTTCACAACTTGTAAAAATATTTGAGTTGCCCGCCAATGAAACACCCTACCTGACTGTTGATATTGATACGCCATCTGGAGTAATACAATTGCATAGTTGTAATGGAGTGTGAAAAAACCAGGTCAGATAGCAATACTTTCTGATATTAGCGAATACTGCTCACTGACTCAGGTTTTCGCTGAAAATTGAAAGCAATTCAATATGCTGAAATTTAACGCCTATCCCGGTACAACCTTTTCGATGGATTCTGGGAGGGTAGTGTGCTAAGTTTTTGAAATTGTAGGGGAAAGTGGTCGAGTACATGCTTAAAGATTCAATTTTAATTCCCGGTATAGACCTCAATTTATGGTCCAATTAGAATGTTATGTACTTTTACGGAAAATCAGAAACTTGTGGATGAAAACACTGAAATATGGCGACAGTACTATGAAAAGGCATTGTCTCGCCCACATTCAAAACGTACTGAGTTAGCAGTTCGATTTAATGAATCAAACCTCAAAGTAGCCACAGATTGCGGCTGTGGAACAGGTAGCGATATCCAGTATCTAGAGCAGCAGGGTTTTCTAGTTCATGGCTTTGACATTAACCCTGACTCTGCCGCCTTTAAACATGTGACGGGTGCGTCCCGGTGTATTGGACCCAATACAGTTTGTTCGTGTTGGCTATATGCATAACGCTAGTTATCTTGGTGGTTTAACTGGCTCGATAGCAGGCATTTTGTATTTGATCGCAGCGAAACTGCGTTATAATAAATCGCTCAACTTGACTGCAAAAAAAGCGGCGTCAAGTTAGCTTAAACGTTAGGCTTAAAAGATATGAAAATACTATTCACCGCTCTACTTTTCACAATTTGCTCCTTGGTAAATGCTTCACCTATGAATGACTTAGCTACACAAATACATCAAAAAGCCGAGCTTGCTATTTCACAATTCCAAGAAAGAGCTGGAGGCAAACTAGATTATTCAGTGAAAAGCCTTGAGGTTGTAGATGAAATGCTAGCTGAAGCCTCTGATTTCGTTGAAGTAATGCCACCTGAACATGTTAATTCTCTTGTTAACTTAATGGGCTCCTATATTCTGTCGGTAGCACACAAAGAACATGGCGGTAACTTTTACTGGCACGATGAAAAAGATCAGCCAATACTGGTGGTGGGAGAGCCTAATTATAAAGTCGCACTTATGGCTATTAACAAAGTTCGTTCTCGTTTGCAGGGAGACAAGGCTGATAGTATCCCGTTCTTCTACAAAGGCTTCTCGGATAGGGTAAAGAATGCTGAGAAAGGCACAGATGCCATATATCTATAAACTAACAAAGCACTAACAAAGCACTAACAAAGTGCTGCCAGGGGCCTTTAACCTACGCTCGCTCTCAAATTCCACCAGAGCGCGGACTTATGCCCTTAATCGGAGGAAGAATGAAAATTTCAGGTAAGTTTGACGTTACTCTAAATCCTTTAGACTTTTACGCCACGGGTGAGGATGGAGTAAATTTCGGACGAATGTCTATCGATAAAATATTTCATGGAGAGCTTAAGGCATCAAGTAAAGGTGAAATGTTAAATGCAATGACATCAACTCAAGGCTCTGCTGGCTATGTTGCAATCGAGCAAGTGGTTGGTAGCTTATCGGGTAAGAAAGGAAGTTTTGTGCTTCAGCATTTTGGCACTATGAATAAAGGCAAGGATCGTCTTGTTCTTGAAGTCGTACCTGATTCAGGGGCTGGTGAACTATCGGGTTTGACAGGCACTATGTCCATAAATATCGAAAGTGGTCAGCATTACTATGAATTCGAGTATGAGTTGGCTTAAGCATAACAAGTACAGCAGAGGAACCTATACTTCGGTTTTTCCTCTGCTGTAGGCGATTATTTTTCGTCGGAAAGTAGCAGTATTAAAGGAAATAGAAGGAGAGTAATATTGAAATTTAAAATTAGCTTAGCTATGTGTGCTTTCTTATGTAGTACAGGATTGGTAGCTGATGAGGTTAGTGACCTAAGAGATATGGCCAGAACCTCTGGCGACCATAGAGAGGTAACAATTGACTGCTTAATTGAAGTTAAAATAAACAAGGCTAACGGCTGGAAAAGCGAAGAGTGTTTGAAATATAAACATTTCGCGGTGAACGAACTTCAAGCTTTTAAATCCAATATTAAAGCAGCTACAAGTGCATTTAAAGTGTACTCAAAATCCGGAAGTGCGTCTAAAAACAGGATAAAGCGAGGGCTAAAGCAGCTAATTATTATTCAAGAGAATATGGAAAGTATCGGCAGCCTATCAAGCAAAATTAAATCGGAGTCAAAAACAGATCATTGATCCAGGCAGCCTATAGAGTTCTCGCCTTCAGAAGAAGGAGTAGAACATGCTTACAAGGTTGAGTGATAGGGAACGCCATGACATCGAATGAAGATGATCCAAAGATAGCTCAAGCAGCATCCCTTCGGCAGTGGATCAGGTTGGTTGCAGTGTATCTATTGATACCGCTGGTTCTCCTGGTGTGCGGAGGAGACCTCGGTTGGTGGCAGGCGTGGTGCTACTCCCTGTTGATCGTTGCCGCCGGCCCGGGAGGACGCTTCTGGGCGGAACGGCGACATCCGGGATTGATGGCTGAGCGACAGAATATGGAGAAGGCCCTAAGTGGGAAATCCTGGGACAAAATACTTGCGCCGTTGATGGCGTTGAGCTTGAGTTTCCCGCTGGTCATTGTGGCTGGGCTGGATCATCGCTTTGCTTGGTCAGCCGCATTTCCGTTGTGGCTCATTGTACCTGGCTTCATTTTGATCGTGCTCGGCTATGGTTTCGCTGCGTGGGCATTGGCAGAGAACCGCTTCTTCTCCAGTGTGGTGCGGATTCAGACTGATCGAGGGCATGTGGTGTGTGACACCGGCCCTTATCGGTTCGTGCGGCATCCGGGGTATGCGGGAAACTTGTTGGCGCTCCCGGGTATCGTGCTGGCCTTAAGCTCGATGTTGGCAATTATTCCAGCAGCGGTGGCGCTTATCATCGCGGTTATCAGAACTGCCCTGGAAGACCGGACATTACAGGAGGAGTTGCCAGGATATAGGGATTATGTGCAGCGCGTACGCTATCGGTTGATTCCGGGAATTTACTGAAGAGATACATCAGAAATCATTGCGGACACCCATCTATTGTGAAGGTAATTAGTCTTCAGTTATATATACAATGAGTGGATATCCTATTTCAAATTGATAAGGCATGATTTTAAAGGGGTAGTTGTGCTGTCTGCTTCGCGCTTTTTTTGAGACTTAAATCAACCGAGATATTATTTGATAATGTTTTTAGAGCTGTATTAAATGCTTCTATTATTTTTGCACCATGGTTTTCTGACCACTTGTTTAATGCTGCTGAAGGTTCCTGAGTATCCGAGCCTAGAGTGTAAGAGTAATTAAACTTTTTTTGATACACCAAAGTATCTTCAATATTTTTGTAATCAAGTTTGTGATCGTCGGTATTTTGTTTATTCTTTGAATGCATAGCCACTAAACAAATCACATTTAATGAGTTGTACTTATCAGAAAAGAAGTACCCTGAATCTACAACAATGAGGTTGTCTTCGCTATTATTCTTAAGTAAGACCGACACGTTATCACTTTGTAGGTTCGGGTATTTACCAACATAGTTAACATTCAACCATTTTAATCTAGTTAATTGTTCCTCAATATTAGCTCTTAATTTACTACTGTAATTGTAATCAATGATGACACTTCTTACAGGGTGAAGAAGTTTCTTCTGTTCTTCAATTTCTGAATTTGTATTATTTAGTAAAACTAACTCAGTTAATACTCCTACTAACCCCGCTTGATTAACCGACCCACCAGGCATGAAACTTTGCAACTGGTGCGGACTAGTCCCCACGGCAACATATGTGCTACCAATATTCAAATTATCATACCCGAGGTGAGATACTGGTTTAATGGCAGCATCCAAAGGATTACTTAATTCTGAAATGTTATTGGGTAGCGCGCAACAGGTTAAAAGAATACAGGGAAGCGTAATAGTTATGAGTTTGATCTGGTTGAGTAACAGGCTTACTAATTCAGTTTTTATTTTTATATTCAATATGATTTGACCGCCATTTAAATGGTGTTATCCAGATATAATTTTATCTGGATAACACCTATTTTCAGTCTGAATTCAGGAAAATATTAAACTACGCCCTTGTTTTTATTGAACAAAGTGATTAAATAAGATTTGTTTGCTCTGAGCGATTGCTACACTTACTGCTTTGGAAAGACTAGGAAAATTTGGTGGTGTATCCCATTCCTCACCTTCAAATGGAACTGTCTGTTCAACTGTCTGGTTCCATTCCAACTGGTTAGTGTCGAGGTTTATAATCTGACCCCTAAGGTGTGAAAGACCGGTAGGAGAGCTAGTAGGTATAAATCCGTAATAATTCCGAACAG
Organism: Gammaproteobacteria bacterium; assembly: GCA_050295575.1. Lineage (GTDB taxonomy): Bacteria > Pseudomonadota > Gammaproteobacteria > JACNJF01. The sequence continues at coordinate 6,076 of JBNKPX010000095.1, forward strand.
TACCTAAACGAACTGCCGAAATTAAGACTAGTTTATCGGCCCCATACTGTGATTTTAATTGTCGAAAGTCTTTAACCGCATAGTGTTCTGAGCCAGTTTTGTCTTTTTTAAAGTCAGTGAACTCGTCAAGGTTAACTTGGCTCGGTATTCTTTTAACTTTAAAACCTTTCTTGCTTAAGTAAGTTGCAATATCGTCTTCTAACTTATTTATATCCGAAGTATCAAGTGTTTGTAGATGTTTCGATAGTTCACCAGCCATAGCGTTATTAATTGCAACATCCAGTAAGCCCTGACTCCCCGCCATGTGAGTCGATGGTTTAGGTATGGCCGTAGTTGCAACTGCTACCACCTGATTTTTATTCTGCCAAAAGCTTTTCTCAACAGCAATATCTGGTGTCAATGTGGCGCAGCCTGCGAGAAAAATTAATGTGAGTGAGATTATTGGTAAGCGAAGATACTTCATTTGAATGTCCTTGTTGTAATAAATGCAATTTTTATATCAGCATCAAAATCGATGACACGGATGATAACCCAAAATTATTTACAAATTGTTTCAAGCATTATAAACAAGTATTACTGTTTGTAAAATTTTAGTATGAGTTAACACGCTAAGGTATGGGAATAGGAAAAATAGCACAGCCATTTAAAACATTAAACTTCCCTGTTCTCTGTGCTCTCCGTGGTAAAAGGATTTTAAATTAATTACGACCTTGGGAACGTAGGTCGGAAAAGCGCAGCGCCTTCCGACTTTTAGAGAGCGAAGTATTTCCGACGTTCAAAAAAGTGATGCACCTGTCTATACAATATGGAATAACAAATTTACCTTGCAACCAAGTTGACTAATTGATGGCGTTCCAACGTGGACGGGTCTTTGGTCTTGCGGTTGGTGGTTTCTTTGATAATGTCGGAAGGCGTCGTTCCTCCTTTTCCGACCTACGCTCTCCATGGTAAAAGGATTTTTAAGGCGTAAAACAAACACCACATTGATCCAGCTCATCACTCATCAGATAAAGCATCAGTTCTTTATGCTGTTTCGGTTCAGGCAAAGAATCATTCTGCATGGAAGCAGGGAATGCTCGAATATGCAGTGCAGTTTTTGATGGGCCAGGATTAAAGCTGTTAACGAACAGGCTGGAACCTTCGTACTCCGCTGCTAGATTTTGCATCAGGCCATCGACCGCCTTTTTACTCACGGTATAAGCATCCCAGTAAGCGCCTTTTTTTGCATCGGTCATAAAAACTAAGGAGGCATGCGATGATTTTTTGAGTAAATCGATCAGGTGTTTGGTCATCATATAAGGGCCATTCAGGTTGACCTGCATGACCTTGTACCAGCCTTCTGTTTCACTATGCTGGAACGGGGTAGGGTCTCCCAGAATACCGGCTGCATGCACCAGTCCATCCAGTCGGCCGAATTCCTTATCGATAGTTTCTGCCATATCGTAGTAATCCTTTTCGATTGCCCCTGCAAGATTGAGCGGGTAAATGGCGGGCATTGGGTAGCCAGCCTGTTCGATTTCATCGTACAGGTTTTCCAGCAGACGTAAATTTTTGCCGAGCAGGATCACAGTGGCTCCGTGGCTAGCATAAGCCAGGGACATGGCTTTGCCATACGCGCCCGTAGCACCGGTAATCATGATGACCTTATCTTTCAGGCAGTCATCGCTGGGTTGGTAGTCTGTGGGTATGCTTGCTGTGTTCATAGTATTTTCAAAGTGTGTAAATGATTAAGCTTTAGATCAGTTGAAGAATTTGCTGTGGTTGATCAATCTGATGTTGTGCCTGCCATTGCTCCAGGTCTGCATTCTCGCTGATATAGCCATATTTTGCGATGACTGTCATCATTTGTGCAGCATTTCCAGCAATGATATCACGTGGGTCGTCGCCAATATAAAGACAACGTTTACAATCCACATTGATTCGCTCGGCAGCTGTGGTTAAGGGTAGTGGGTGCGGCTTCTTTTGCGCTGTGGTATCGGCAGAGATTGTAACTGCAGATCGTTGATCTAGTTTTAATTCCTGTAACAAAGGCTCGGTCAGCCAAGCGGGCTTATTGGTGACTATACCCCAGGGGATCGAATTGTTTTCCAGGGTTTCAAGTACCGATTCAAAGCCGTCAAACAGGCGCGAGTGATCCGCGATATGCTCCAGATAATAGTCCAGCAGGCGTAGACGCAGCGGCTCCAGCTCATGTTCTTTACGGTGTTGTTCAAATGCTAGCTTGATGAGCGCCAGTCCGCCCTGAGAAACATGTGGACGAATATCTTCCAGCGCCAGGGTAGGCAGGTTTTCTTCCGCCACAACATGGTTTAACGCAGCCGCCAGGTCGGGAGCAGTATCGACCAGGGTGCCATCCAGATCGAATAAAACAGCCTGTATCGTCATAAGGGCTTATCTGTGACGACAGGACATCAGGTAATTGACATCAACGTCACGACTCAGGCTGTATTGTCGGGTGATGGGGTTATAGCTCATACCGCTGACATCCTGTACTTGCATGCTCGATTCACGCACTGCACGTGCAAGCTCTGACGGCTTGATGAATTTATTGTAATCATGGGTGCCTTTGGGCAGCATCTTCATGATGTATTCGGCACCGACTATAGCCAGCAAATAAGATTTTGGATTTCTATTAAGCGTAGATAAAAGCATACTGCCTTCGGGCTTTAGTGCCTGTGCGGCTGCATTGATAATGGATGATGGCTGAGGCACATGCTCAAGTAATTCCATACAGGTAATTACATCGAATTGCTGAGTATGCAGGGCACAGAATTCCTCGGCGGTGATGTGCTGATAGTCCACCTTAAGACCAGATTCCATCAAATGCATACGTGCAACATCCAGCGATAATTCAGCCATGTCTATTCCTGTTACTATGGCGCCTTTTGCTGCCATGGCTTCAGAGAGAATGCCGCCACCACAGCCTATGTCCAGTACCTTTTTGCCTTCCAGTCCACCGCACTGCTGTTCGATATAACTGATACGCAGGGGATTTATATCATGCAGGGTTTTGAATTCGCTTTCGGTATCCCACCAGCGACTGGCTATAGACTGAAATTTTTCAACTTCGGCGTGATCGACGTTTTGTGTATTCATGAATTATCTGAAATCTTTTGTTGCCACTGCTGGGCTTTTGAAATAATGGCTACCGCATCTATATCGGTCAGCTGATAGTTATTGAGTTTATTGTTACCGTTTATCCATACATGCGAAACCTGCAGGCTGTTGCAGGCATACACCAGTTGCGCGACCGGGTCGTAAACGGGTTGACTGTTTATCTGAGAAAAATCGACCGCAATCATATCGGCTTTCTTGCCAATTTCAAGTGAGCCGATGTTCTGATCCAGTCCCAGTGCTTTGGCGCCGTTAATAGTTGCCATACGAATGCTTTGTTCGGCGTTACAACTACTGGCGTCTCCCGAAACACCCTTGGCCAGCAGAGCTGCGCTGCGCATTTCGCCAAACATGTCCAGATCATTATTGCTAGCCGCGCCATCGGTGCCGAGACAGACGTTGCTGTTTTGCTGTTGTAGCTTGCTGACAGGACAGAAGCCACTGGCCAGCTTCAGGTTGGATTCTGGGCAATGCACGATATTTACCCCAGTTTCGGCCAGTCGTTCCAACTCCATTTCATTCAGGCTGGTCATATGCACTGCCATCAGGCTGGGGTTGAGCAGGCCAAGCTGATCCAGTCTTTCAAGCGGACGCATGCCGCTATTTTTTACCGCTTCGTCTACCTCAAACTGGGTTTCATGTATATGCATATGAACCGGTAAGTCGAGTTCATTGCTATACATGGCAATCTGTTTTAGGGGGTCGTCAGAAACTGTATACGGGGCATGTGGTGCCAGCGCAGAGCTTATCAGTGGAAACTCGCGGATCTCGTCGTGTACTGTTATGGCTTTGCTCAGATACTCATCGGCAGATTGTGCCCACATTGTCGGAAAATCCAGCACGATAAGTCCTGCGCTAGCTCGCATACCCATCTGCTGGCAGGCCCTAGCCATGACATCTGGAAAGAAGTACATATCGTTGAAACAGGTAGTACCGCCGCGAATCATTTCCGCCACGGCCAGCTTGACGCCATCTTCGATAAATTCACGATCTATCCAGCGGCTTTCAACCGGCCAGATATGATTGTTCAGCCATTCCATCAGCGGCAGGTCATCTGCTATGCCGCGCATCAGGCTCATAGCGGCATGGGTATGGGTGTTAACCAGTCCCGGCATCAGAACATGATTGTCCAACTCAAAAATTTCTGCCTGTTCCAGCTCATGCGGCAGCAGTAGATTAGCGGGAACAATGCTTTGAATCTCATCACCATTTATTACCAGTGCCGCGTGTTCCAGCAGCTCAAACTGCGGGTTAACGGTCAAAATCCAGCGGGCTTTTATTATAGTTAGGGTTTTCATGCGCGAACCTTAAGATGAAAATGAATATTGTGCAACGTTGCGAAACATTTTAAGCGTATAATACGCGCTTTTTACTGCGGTTAAATCATGTCTACACAGCCATCCAAAATCTCACCGATCAGTTGGTCAAATGACAGCTTGGTCCTGATCGATCAGCGTAAGCTTCCTCAGCAGATGGAGAATCTGGTGTGTAATACGCTGGAGCAGGCAGCGCAGGCGATTAAGGACCTAGTGGTTCGAGGTGCGCCCGCCATTGGCATTACTGCTGCTTATGCGGTCTGCCTGGGCTATCGTCAGTGGTTACAGGATTCCAGTTATGATTTTGAACAGGCTTTAACCTTATTAAATGATGCTCGACCCACAGCGGTTAATCTGAGCTGGGCGGTACAGCAGCAGCGCCAGATACTCGATAGTCAGTGCGAGAATATGCCACAGGCATTACTGGATAATGCCAAACGCATCCATCAACAGGATCTGGATGATAATATGGCCATGGGAAAGTTAGGTGCCAGCCTGATTAAGCCAGGGAGCAGGGTGTTGACGCATTGTAATGCAGGAGCTCTGGCTACAGCGGGTTATGGTACAGCGCTGGGGGTAATCCGCAGTGCCTGGTATGAGAAGCGCCTGGATCGGGTGTTTGCCTCAGAAACCCGTCCCTGGACTCAGGGTCTGCGTTTAACCGCCTGGGAACTGGCCGAGGATGAGATTCCTGTTTCGGTCATCATCGAGGGAGCTGCTTCTTCATTATTCGCGCAGATGAAAATTGACTGGGTCATAGTTGGCGCAGATCGAATCTGTGCTAATGGTGATGTCATTAATAAGGTAGGCACCAATAACCTGGCGGTGATGGCGCAACATTATGGGGTTTCCATGATGGTGGTAGCCCCTATGACAACAGTCGATATGGCGACAGAAAATGGTGATCAGGTCGAGATTGAGCAGCGCGGTCAGGATGAGATTCTGGGGCAGTATTATGCCGATCAGGGCAGGGTGGATGCATGGAATCCAGTGTTTGATGTGACCCCGGCAAGCCTGGTCACAGCCATCGTCACCGAGCAAGGTATTGTTATGCAGCCCGACAAAAACAAAATGAAGGGGCTGTTTTTACAAAAATAAATAGAAATCACCCCTAAATGGGCTGTAAGCGGCGTTTATTGGGCTAGTGGTTTTAGCAGGGTCTGTGTTAAAATCGCTCAAATCAAAAATCTGGAGCCGCTAGCACATTTTAACGTCTGGCGAATTAGCAATAAATATTATCAATTCCAATCATTTTTATTTCATCAAGTTATCCCAATTTGATGCCCAGCACGACCCGTTTCACGGGTTTGTGTGTCGCTTACCCTGCAATCTGGCTTAGGCTGTAACCCCACATGAGAAACTGTTTGAATGGCTGATATAGCAAAGGAAATCTTTCCCGTAAACCTTGAAGATGAGATGCGCCAGTCGTATCTTGAATACGCCATGAGTGTCATCGTGGGGCGTGCTCTTCCGGATGTACGCGATGGCTTGAAACCGGTGCATCGAAGAGTGCTGTTCGCGATGAGCGAACTGGGCAATGACTGGAATAAACCTTACAAGAAATCTGCCCGTGTTGTGGGTGATGTAATCGGTAAATATCATCCGCACGGCGACACGGCTGTATACGATACGATAGTACGTATGGCACAG
>JBNKPX010000096.1:0-12025 GCA_050295575.1 Gammaproteobacteria bacterium
CCATGTGCTGGATGTCGTAGATGGCAGTGCGCGGTGAATAGTGGTCGATATAGTCGGAACGGAATGCATCTCCATAGCGACGAAAATACTTCATGCCCAGTTCTTCGCCAAAGCCTTCGATCAGTGCATCATGTAGATCGTCCGCCCAGTTACGAGTGGCTTCCTTGAGTTGTTGTTCAATTGCCTTGATGTCGTAATCAGCTACTGAGTCGGGTGGTACATGCAATACAAAATAGAGTCGGGCGAGTACCGAATCAGAGAGCTGGACATTAAATTCACTGCTATGTCCTCCAAGATTTTGCTGCAAAACGTCCTGGATGATTTTGCGCACCTTGGTATTGAAGAGCTCTCGGGGTACATAAACCAGGCAGGAGTAAAAGCGTCCATAACGGTCACGGTGAATAAACAGGCGAATGCGATGACGCTCCTGTAAATGCAGGATACCGAGGGTGGTTTGATATAGCTCATCTATATCGATCTGAAACAGCAGGTCGCGAGGAAAGGTTTCAATGATATTCAGCAGGGCTTTTGAGGCGTGGCTACCGCGTAAATGCCCGGTGCGGGTCATCACAGCAGCCATTTTTTCGCGCAATAAGGGGATTTCTGCTGCGCGGTTATTGTATGCAGCGGCGGTATACAGACCGATGAAGCGCCGCTCACCGATGACATTACCCTGTTCATCAAAGCGTTTGATGCCAATATGATCCAGATAGCCTGGGCGGTGTATGGTACTGCGGCGACTGGTTTTTGTGGTTATCAACAGGCTTTTTTCACGCGCCAGGCGGCGGATTTCCTTTGGCAGGTTGGCGAAGTTTAGTGATGACTGGTCAGCCACTTCGCTACGCAACAGGCCGAGTCCTGAGTCGGCGACTGAAACCAGCTCTTCCGCATCAGTGATTATGTATTCTCGATAGCCCAGAAAAGCAAAATGGTTGTTACCGATCCATTCCAGAAAAGCGACCGATTGATTCAAATCTTCGTTGTTAATGGGTTGAGGGGTGCTTTTGATTTCTTCGATGATACTTCGCATCTTTTCGGTCATCGGTTTCCAATCTGCCACCGAGACAGCGACATCGGCTAATACCGATTCAACATCCTGTTTGATTGCTTCAAGCACCTTTTGTTCTGTCTGGCGGTCTACTTCGACATGGATAAACGCTTCTTCACGGGTGTCTTCCTGTTGTTCGTCATGTTTCAGTATGTCAACAAGATGTCCATGGTTATCACGCTGGATGTTAATGACTGGATGTATCACCAGATGGGTGGTCAGGTTGCGCTCATTTAGCGCCATGCGAACTGAGTCGACCAGAAATGGCATATCGTCAATCACGATTTCAACCACAGTATGGGTGGATTGCCAGCCGTGTTTTTCAAACTGAGGATTGTATATACGTACCAGAGTGTTGCCTGGTTGGCGAGTATGGGCAAAATTCCAGTGACTTAATGCTGCGCCATACAGGTTGGCGGCTTTAGTTTCTGCAAGGTCTTCTGTTGCGGTGTCGTAGTAGTACTTGCGGATAAACCTCTCAATCAGGGCATGCTGACTTACCTCAACCTGTTTTTTCATCAGGGTGATTACATCTTCTATCATGTCGTGTGGTTGAGCTTTATTTTTAATAATCATTGCTCTCAATGTCTCTTAGTAGTTGTTATTTCATCCATCTCCAGTCAAAAATTTTGTCTATGCAAATTTATATTGACTGGATGTGAGCAAAGTATAACGCTGCATTATTTTGATGGATACCTCTATATAGGTATCTTATAGGCTGTTGTGGAGTATTTTTTCACCAGAGGGAGTGCACTTGTTGTCAGTAATCAGTAGCAGCAGCGAAAAATACTGAGATACTGCGGGCAGTGGTGCTCAGTTTTTAACCAGCCTGCCTCTATTCGCTGAGGTTTTGAGTGATCCTTCGTAAACAATTGCCCATTGATTATCCTGCTGTTTCCAGAATAGCTCCTTAGCTGTGGAGAGATTTAGGTTATTGCTGTGATAACTCTGGTCATATTGCATGGTGATCAGGTTCTCTTCACCCGGATATTTGAAAATGTTCAGGTTGCGGTATTCTACATTGACTCCTTTTTTATTCCGGTTAACCCAGCGTTTGTTTTTATCCCAGGCTTTAAAGTTCTTGCCATGAGCCTTAAAGTCCTTTTTGGAGTAGTGTCTGATATAGCGATCATGATCGGAGCTTTCCCAGTCTGTTATCCATTGTGTGAGAACTTTTAACATGGATTGCTGATTTTGCTGCCACTGTTCAAGACTGATCCAGTGAATTTTTTTCGCAATGATGACCGCTGTCTGTTGACCGGGATCGATATAATCATCGATCTGTGAAAAGTCTGCATTGCTTAACACGACACAGCCATTGCTGGACCAGGGAGCTCGATTGTAGGTATAGGAAGGGGTGCCATGAATCCATATGCCGCCCCCGCTGCGTTTTTTGCGCCTGTCCCAGGTATTGGGGTAATTGACAGGAAAAGCCCCTCGTCCATAGAGATCGGGTAGTTCGTCGTCATCGATATAACGGGTGATGTGGTATACCCCAACAGGTGTCTTTTGATCGCCCCTGACTTCTTTGCCGGCACCTTTTAGACCTATGCTGATAAAAAAATCTTTTTCCAGCACGGGTGTACCCTGTTCGTTTCGATACAGGTACAAACGTGATTGAGATTGGTCGATCACAATGAAGTAGCGCTGATTATCAGCCAGGCGAATCAGATTTTCGGGTAACTGGTCCTGTGTAGCCGGATTTTTTATGTGTGACAGGCGCTGTTTTAGTTCAAAGGTCAGGTCTTTTAATCTGGGGTGCTGCTGTATTTTATGCGGGATGCCAGAGCCTATACTTGAAAGCATGCCGGTTTTAGCCATCAACAGGTCGGCGTAGAGTAGCTGGGCCAGTTTGCTGGTGGGGTAATTCTCAATGATTTCACGAGTTTGCTGTAATGCCTGATCATTTTTTTGATTCTGGATGTTTTGCAGGGCGAGCAGCATCCTGTCTTCATACTCGTTTTCTGCCGCGAATAACTGCAAAGGTAGCAGCAATGCAAACAGCAGGAAAAATCTAAAATTCAAAATACGTAGTTTGATCATAATACAGCGAGGGTGATTTCCTGGTTTATCTTCCAGTGGTTATTAACCTTGTTTAAGTGCAGTCTTTTTAATACTTTATCTTGATAACCTGGCGACTGATAGGCCTGCTGGAAATCGATTACAGCATGACTCTCGTTGATTGATTGAATCTTCAAATTGCTCAGTGTTATCTTGATCTGCTCGCGTTGTACTATGCGTTTGCGACGTTGCTCGGTCCATTCTTTATGGTTGCTATATTGGCCTCGATAACTGTCATCGTAAGCATCTACATATTGTTCGAATTGCTGACTACTCCAGTCATCTGCCCATTTCTTAACTAGCTGTATGAGTTGTTGATCATCGCCCTGCTGAGGTTTTTTGCTAGCCTCAGTTTTAGACGGGGTTGATGCAGTGGGGGGAGATGGTTGTTCTGTCGATGGCCTAAGCGCTGAAGTTTTGAGCTCGGCAGTGAGCGAGGGTTGTGGCGCTGGCTCACTGTCAACAATGGCGAGTTGTTGTATCTCGTCCAGCACGCTTAGCTTTATCCCGCTCAAGACGCTGGTGGAATCTGAATTATCGCTAAGCGCTTTTCTATAGGCTTCGCTGGCCAGTCCCTGATATATCTTATTAAGATTTTGATAGCTGGTTGCATAAGCAGGGTGAGTGTTCAATGAGGCGATTAATAGCTTGATGGCCTGGTCGTATTCGCCCTGCTGTAGATAGATGGTTGCCAGATTATTACGCGGCTCGGGTAGTTCAGGATGCGCTTTGATGATTGCCTGATAGTGGCTTATCGCCTGTTTTATCTGTTTGCTTTTCTGTAATGCCAGTGCTGTCAGAAACTGTAAATTGAGGTTGTCAGGTTGGCTATGCAGCAACGCCAGTCCCGTCGTTGCTGCACTGGCATACTGGGCGGCATCCAGCTCATTTTTCATTTGCTTGATGGAGCTTGCCTGTGCAACGCTGGCAATAAATAGACTAATCAGCAGGGGGAGTATTTTAGGCATGTATCGGATTCAAAATCATTAAGCATCAAATTATAGCAAATTGCCGTATTATATTAACCCAGCATAGAGCATTACAGGTTTAAATGAAGCAGAACTTTTTTCAGGGCTTGCCAGTTTGTTCGAATTATAGGGCTATCAGCAGTTAATATGATCGTTATAAAAAAAGGGGGCAGCTGATTGTCCCTAAAGCTCAGCTTCATTATGAGCTTCTAGCCTTATCTATGCTGAAATGATTCTAAGGAAGCTCTGAATAATTCATCCATGAATTCTCAGAGCTAGAAAAACGCAGAATGCGATTTTTGCTTTTCTTTCAAAATCAAAGACTTGCGGTCATTGATTTTGGCGGCACATCCCTGTGTCGCAGGAACCTCTGAAATAATCAGAGCTTCCCTAAATATTGAAATGGCTGAAATTTCGGGGTAATCAAGTAAATGAATAAGCTGTACCTGGTTGACTCCAGTATCTATATTTTTAAAGCCTGGTTTAGTCTGCCGGATACCCTGGTCAATCAGGATGATCAGCCGAATAATGCGTGGTTGGGATTTGTTGATTTTGTGTATCATTTTCTGTCGGCAGAAAAACCACGAAAACTGGTGTTTGCATTTGATGAGAGCCTGAAGTCTTCAGCGCGCAAGCAGATTTACCCAGAGTATAAAGCCAACCGCTCGCCAGCCCCTGAAGAGCTTAAACGCCAGTTTCAATGGTGTCGAGAGTGGGTGCGGGCTCTGGGTATTAGCGACGTGGCCAGTGATCGTCACGAAGCGGATGATTTGATTGGGAGTCTGGCAACCTTCCATCGCAATGAACAGACGCCAGTCGTGATACTCACTGCCGATAAGGATCTGGCGCAGTTGATTCATGAAGAGGATATATGGTGGTCATATGCGGCTGGGCAACAGCTTAATTATCGTTCCCTGATTAAACGTTTCGGGGTTAAACCGGAACAGATTGCCGATCAACTGGCGATTGCTGGAGATAAGGTTGATAATATTCCTGGCATTCCCGGTATTGGCATGGCTCTGGCGGGGCGGCTGTTAAGCAAATTTGGTGATATAACAAATCTGCGAAATAATCTGGATGAAGTTAAAAAGATGAAGTTCAGAGGCTCTGAAAGAATTATGGGGCTGTTGAAACAACACGAGGCTATACTGGATATCTCAGCCCGCTTAACCCCTGTCGACTGTGATATCAAGGAAATGAAACAGGTGCAAACCGAAATCGCTGCAGCGGATTTGGATGCTATTCGGAGTATGATGAAATATCATCAAATGGGTGAGCGCCGACAACAGCAATGGCTGGATTTAATTGAAACACGCAAATGACTCAAATCGTATTATTCAATAAGCCTTTTCAGGTAATCAGTCAGTTTTCTCCCGAAGGGGATAAAAAAACGCTGGCGGATTTTATCGACATCAAAAGTGTTTACCCGGCGGGCAGGCTGGATTACGACAGTGAGGGTCTAATGCTGTTAACCGATAACGGAATCTTGCAGGCTCGTCTGACCTCGCCGAAAAACAATAAATACAAAACCTATCTGGTACAGGTAGAAGGGGAGGTAGAACGTAAGGCATTAATACGCCTGCAGCGTGGAGTGGATTTAAAAGAAGGCCGCACCCTGCCTGCGCGGGTTAAAAAAATCGAACAACCGGATTTTTTATGGGATCGTCATCCCCCTATACGCGAGCGCAAGTCGATTCCTACCTGCTGGCTGGAGGTACAGATCAGAGAAGGTAAGAATCGTCAGGTGCGGCGGATGACAGCAGCCGTTGGGCACCCGGCGTTGCGCCTGATACGGACTGCTATTGATGATTATCAATTGGATGGACTACAGCCAGGGCAGTATAAAATTCTACAGGATTGAGATAATGACATTATGGGCGCAGATCGAGGAAGATATTAGCCAATTTACAGGAAAAAAATTCCATATCCTGAATCGGCACAATATTGCGGGTGGTAGCATCAATAATGCTTTTTGTATAGGCGATGGCAAGGAGAGCTATTTTGTTAAAACCAATCGTCATAGCCTGGTCTATATGTTCGAAGCGGAAGCGCGTGCACTGGATGAATTAAATAAAACTCAAACCATTAAGGTACCTCAACCCATTGCCTATGGAGTAAGTGGCCGCGAAAGTTATGCAGTGATGAGCTGGCTGACCTTATCCGGCCAACCCAGTGGGATTTTGTTTGGGCAAAAGCTGGCGCAATTACACCAGTGCCATAATGATCGTTTTGGTTTCGATATCGACAATAGCATAGGTTCAACTCCTCAGCTTAATCAATGGTCGGATGACTGGGTCGATTTCTGGCAGAAGCAACGCCTGGGTTATCAGCTGGATTTGATTAAAGAGAATGGTCTTGGGCATCGTCTGGTCGATCTGGGCAATAGCCTGCGCGAGCAATGCGGGGCATTCTTTAGCAGTTATCAACCTCAGCCATCCCTGTTGCATGGCGACCTATGGTCGGGTAACTGGGCTGGAGCTGCGTCAGGGGAGCCGGTTATCTTTGACCCGGCCAGTTATTATGGTGATCGAGAGTGTGATCTGGCGATGATGGAATTATTCGGCCATCCAGGGCAGCAGTTTTTTGCGGCATATAATGAGAGCTATGCTCTGGAGCCTGGTTATAAGACGCGCAAACAGTTTTATAATCTTTACCATATTTTGAACCATGCCAATATGTTTGGTGCTTCCTATGCGATGCAGGCGGAGAATATGATCGAGTCGTTGCTGGCTGAGCTGCGTTAGGCTGTGACTGGTCAATGGCAGATTCACGCTTGCTGCCAGCTAATGAATGTCTACCGATTCCCAATCCCGTTACCAGGTTTTCAGAGACTGGCGCGGAGATTAGCCCAGAGGAAATTAAGGCGTACACCGATTGAAAGATAAATTTGTGTCCACTATCCTGTATCTGAACCAATGTATTCATGCCTTTGGGAGTGCTAGCGATATGATTTATCCATTTCCTTAGATTTTTGATTTGCTCAGGGGTACCATGCAGCGAAATGTTTCTTCCATACTCCTTGTCTATCTGCTCACTGGATGAGTGCAGAGGTATCAGGTCTATACCGAAAGCGAGGGCGATGGATGGGACAAACAGGCCGATAGCGGCTGCCAGGATAAGTAACCTGTGCATGATATTGGTCTCTGTCAGGTGATGCTTATTTTTTATAGGCTTACATGCACTGTTATGCCATTAGCTCGTCACATTTGTGTGATCGAAGGAGAGTTCAGGATTTACCATGTTATATCAGACATTAATTACAGCGCAGCAATTGGCTGAAATCATAGATCACGAGAACTGCCTGGTTTTTGACTGTAGATTTCATCTTGGCGATGTCGAATGGGGGCGAAATGCCTACCTTGAATCACATATACAGGGGTCAATCTATGCGCATTTAGATGATGATCTTTGTTCGCCAATTACCCCTGATTCTGGTCGCCATCCCCTGCCTGACACGCAACAGCTGGTGCAATGGCTGGCTAGCAATGGTATGAGTGAATATAAACAGGTAGTCGTTTACGATGATACCGGTGGTACTCAGGCGGCTCGTTTATGGTGGCTGTTAAAAGGCCTGGGACATGAGTCGGTTGCGCTGTTGGATGGCGGCCTGCAGGCATGGCTGGAACAGGGTTATGCAGTAACAGCGGAAATTGATCAGCCGCATGCCGAAAATTATCAGGCAGAGTTTGACGAGAGCCTTGTGATACGTACACAGGCTATATTCAATAATGTTGAAAAGCCTTCTTTTCTGCTGGTCGACGTGAGGGCTGAAGAACGTTATCAGGGAATCAATGAGCCGATTGATCCTGTTGCCGGGCATATACCGGGGGCTGTGAATTTGCCCCTGAGCGAGAATCTGGATGAGCGTGGTTTTTTCAAACCCTCAGAGCAATTACGCGAACTCTATGCGCCATTGGATGCAAAATGTATTGCCAATAAACAGGTCTATATGTGTGGATCGGGTGTGACAGCCTGCCATTCTCTGTTGGCGGTAGTTATTGCAGGTCTTCCTATGCCCCGGTTGTATGACGGTTCATGGAGTGAGTGGATACGCGATAGCAATAGACCAATAGCAACCGGCTAAGAGATCTACATGACCGATAATATCGTCCAGTTTCCTGGAACTATGAAAGACGCCATTGATGAGACGCAGTGGAAAGCGCTACAGGCTGAATTCTATCTGGATTGTTATTTTGCCACCAAGGGTGTACCCGCGAGTGATCCTGATGATTTACAAGAGTGGTTACTGGAAGCAAAGTTACAGGCTGATATGGAAAACCCCTTTTTTCGCGGATGGCTGGTGCGCAGGCTTAGCGAAACACAGACCGTTTGAGTTGAGCAAGTTCGAGTGACTAGCAATAGATGGCCAGGCCTGACTTTATTGCTGATTCTGGTAGCCGGCAGTTTTTTCTTTTTTGTGGGCGGTCCAGAAGCCTTTGCAATACGCTCATTCAAAGAGCTATGGAATCTGGGGCATATACTGTATTTCGCCCTGCTGGTTCTTCTGTTTACACGTTGGTCGTTATTCATGCGCCTGTCTTTGTTCTGGTGCTGGGCATTGCTTATTGGATTGACGTTGGCTTTGGGGTGGGCAATAGAGCTTTTACAGTATGGAACAGAACGCAGTGCCGACCTGATGGATGTGTCACGGGATTTATGTGGTGCGTTGCTGATGCTGGCTTTTCATCCTGCTTTTGTTGATCACAGCAGAGTTGTGTTGAAGCGATTTCTGCAGATCATCATAGGCGCTTTTTTGATCTACCATTTGCTACCGGTTTCTATCGCTATTACGGATGAAACACTCGCTCGTTATCAGTTTCCTGTGTTATCTGATTTCAGCACACCATTTGAACTAGCGCGCTGGAAGGGTAATGGGCGCCGCGAACTGATTGGTGGTTATGCAGGTAAGGCGGGAAAACAGATGAAAATCAGCCTGCAACCCAACCGCTATGCTGGAGTAGGGCTGAAGTATATGCCCGCAGACTGGTCCAGCTATCGATTCGTCAACCTGGATATATATTCTGAGTATGAAGCAGCAATAAGTCTAACCGTTCGAGTGCATGATGATATTCATCAAACCGTAAAGCCAGCTTATCTATACAAGGATCGTTTTAATAAACGCTTTGAACTTAGCAAAGGCTGGAATTTGATAAAGATAGATCTTGCTAAAGTAAAACAGGCGCCTCATCAAAGGGCAATGGATATGGAAAGCATTGCTGATATAAGTTTTTTCCTGAGAGCAGTGAAAAGCCCAAAAACCTTATATCTGGATCGGATCTACCTGTCTCAAAAATAGCTATTGCCTAATAGCTGCGTTCAACGGCGTAATCTGCAATAAAAATCAAAGCGTCTTTATGACTGCTCTGAGGTAGTACTGCCAGGGATTGCTTGGCCAGCTCGGCATGCTGTATTGCCTGCTGATGGGTATAGTCCAGTGCACCGGTAGATTTGATGGTTTGCGTGATGGCGTCAATTTGATCCAGACCACCCTGCTCAATAGCCTGGCGAATCATTTGTCGTTCTTCTTCAGTACCCTTCTGCATGGCATAGATCAGGGGCAGGGTAGGTTTGCCTTCCGCCAGATCGTCGCCCACATTCTTGCCCAGTTCATCGCTATTGGCTTCATAATCAAGCGCATCGTCGACCAGTTGAAAAGCAATGCCCAGATGCTTGCCATACTCGCCCAGAGCATGCTCAATTTCACTATCAGCTTCAGTCACGATGGCGCCAATCTTACAGGCGGCTTCGAACAGACAGGCAGTTTTGCTATAGATCACCTGATGATATTTTTCTTCGCTGGTATCGGGTTCGTTAATATTCAGCAATTGCAGAACTTCACCCTGTGCAATAGTGTTGGTGGTGTCGGCCATCAGGTTCATGATGCGCAGCGATTGAGCCAGAACCATCATCTGGAAGGCGCGGGAATACAGATAATCACCAACCAGTACGGCAGCTTCATTGCCCCAGATGGAGCTGGCAGTTTTTTGTCCACGGCGCATGTCAGAATCATCCACCACATCGTCATGTAATAATGTTGCGGTATGAATGAATTCGACGATAGCAGCGAGTAGGGCATCGTTTTTGCCTTCGTAACCACAGGCACGACTCGCCAGCATGACCAGCATCGGGCGCAAGCGTTTGCCACCGCTATGAATAATGTGTTGACTGAGTTGATTGATCAGCACTACATCAGAGCTGAGGTGATCTTCGATTACCTGATTGACCCTGTGCATGTCGGCAGCGGTATAGTCGCGCAGAGTTTGCAGAGTAAAGCTGTCGGGGTGTTGTGGTGTATTCATACTGATCAATTACATTTAAGGTCGCTAGTTTAACAAAAAAAAGAGCGGTAAAGCCGCTCTTTTCTTTTTACTGATGTTAACCCATCAGAATGTTTCCGTCACTCACTCCGCTCAGTTTAGTGACTGATAGTAGTCGATCAGGATTTGAGCAACCTCTGGGCGTGAAAATTCTTTCGGTGGTGCAATACCATTACCCAGCATTTCACGAACCTTGGTACCTGACAGCAGTACAAAGTCATCTTTTTCATGGTCAGGTGCTTCGCACATCATCACAACCTTATCCAGTTTCTTGGACCAGGCGGTATGATCAGCCTTGAAGATTTCAATATCCATGGCTCCGGCAGGCACTTCTTCTTCAAAGATGGTTTGTGCATCGAATGCACCATAGTAATCACCAACACCAGCATGGTCACGACCAATGATGAAATGGGTGGCCCCCATGTTCTGGCGGAAGTAGGCATGTAGTACTGCTTCACGAGGACCTGCATACAGCATATCGAAGCCGTAACCGGTAACCATTGCGCTATTCGGTGGGAAGTATAGCTCTACCATCTTACGGATAGCAGCGTCACGCACAGGGGCTGGGATATCGCCAGGTTTCAACTTGCCCAGTAGCATGTGGATAACAAGGCCGTCACAGCCCAGTCTATCCATCGCCATATGACACAGTTCTTCGTGTGCCAGATGCATAGGGTTACGGGTCTGGAAGGCAACAATCTTGCTCCAGCCGCGTTCCTTGATTTCATTGCGGATTTCAACGGCGGTACGGAAGGTGTCTGGAAAGTCATCCTGAAAATAGCTGAAATGCAATACCTGGATAGGGCCTGAAACAGCTACACGGCCCTGATTATTGAATGCTGCAACACCAGGATGCTCTGCGTCATCAGTACGATAAACCTTATCGGTCATAATCGCCATTTGCTCGTCGCTAACGGTTTCAATGTTTTCGACATCCATAACGGCCAGTACCGGGCTACCTTCCATATTAGGGTCGCGCAGCGCAATACGCTTTGCATCACCGATAGCATCGGTGTTTTCCAGCAGGCATAAAACAGGAACAGGGAAGAATGAGCCATCGGTCAGGGTCATTTTCTCTGCTGCACCCATGGCATCGGCTACATTCATGAAGCCCTTAAGTGGATTGAAGTAACCAGCCCCCATCATTACTGCATTACCAGCGGCCTGTGAGCTAATGGTGACTGAGGGAAGTGTTTCTGCTTCATGCATCAATTGATGATGCTGATCGGTGTCGTATACGAAAAGCGGTTGTAACTCGTCTGAGCCGACTGGTTTTATCATTGAGGAATCCTCCATTTATAAGTGGTAGTCTTGAGCCGCGTGCTGGCGGGAATGTCCGAAAATGGCAGGCAGATTAACTGTAGTCTGGTTTTTGCGCAAACGCATCTCTCTATATATTGATAGACCTGACTTATATATAGGTGTAGATTAGCTGCGGTTATTTGACCTTCTTATCCTGCAAAGCTGAAAAAACAGCCCTAATAATGGGTAAAAGTCGATATTTTAGGCGTTAAAAGCATTGACCTTACTAGGTTTGGCATATAAAATCTGCGCCCTTTTTCAAGATCGGTTTGGAGTAATATCAGAATGTACGCTGTCATCGCTACTGGCGGAAAACAGTACCGTGTCAC
>JBNKPX010000097.1:0-11924 GCA_050295575.1 Gammaproteobacteria bacterium
GGATAATCGAGGTTCAGGTATCGGTTTGAGAATCGGTATCAAGACCACGGGCTGTTCGGGTATGGCTTATGTTCTTGAGTTTGTAGACGAATTAAACGAAGAAGATCAGGTGTTTGAGAGCCAGGGTGTGAAAGTCATTATTGACCCGAAAAGCCTGGTTTATCTCGATGGCACTCAGGTAGATTTTACGCGTGAAGGGCTTAATGAAGGCTTTAAGTTCACCAATCCTAATGCCAAGGATGAGTGTGGCTGCGGCGAAAGCTTTACCGTCTGAATATTGCCGATATGCAACTCGATCTGAATCAAAATTACTTTGAGCTGTTTGGCCTGCCGGTTGATTTTCAACTGGATAAGCGCCTGCTACATGATAATCATCAAAAATTACAGGCAGCCTATCATCCTGATCGCTTTATCAATAGCAGTGATCAGGAAAAGCGTATAGCAGTACAAAAGGCAGCCTGGATTAACGAAGCTTATGAAATTCTACATCACTCGGTGAAAAGAGCACGCTATATGCTCGAAATCGGTGGCCTGGATATGAATGATGAGCACGAAACCACCAATGATACTGCTTTTCTGATGGAGCAGATTGAAATACGCGAAGAGATGGATCAATGCAAAAGCTGCCAGGATCCCATGCGTTGCTGCGATCATGTGACGGGCAAACTGGATCTACGCTCAAAAGAGTATGCCGAACAATTTGAAACTCTCTATCAGCAGGGCGAGCTGGAACAGGCACGCCAGGTAAGCAAAAAAATGCAATTTGTCCAACGTATTCTCGATCAGCTCGACGACTTTCAGTTTGAGCTTGAAGACCAGCTATTTTAAGCAATTCAAATCATGGCATTACTACAAATCACAGAACCTGGACAAGCCACTGCGCCGCACCATCGTAATTATGCTGCGGGTATTGACCTTGGCACCACCAATTCACTGGTAGCGGTTAAACGTAGCGGCAAGATAGAAACTCTGCCAGATGAAGCGGGCAGGCATTTGCTGCCCTCTATTGTGCATTATGGCGCTGAACAGACTCTGGTTGGGTATGAGGCTCAGCTGTTACAGGCTTCGGATCCATTGAATACCTTGTCATCGGTGAAACGCATCATGGGCCGAGGTATCGAAGACCTGAAAGGTCTTTCGAATGTGTTGCCCTATGAGTTTGATGGCAATACCGATTCTACTGTTCCACGCATCATTACCCGACAGAGGCATGTGAGTGCCATAGAGGTATCTGCAGAAATACTTAAATCTCTGGCTGATCGTGCTGAACAAACATTGGGTGAAGAACTTAGCGGTGTTGTGATTACGGTGCCTGCTTATTTCGATGATGCCCAGCGCCAGGCTACGCGTGACGCGGCCAGACTGGCGGGATTGAATGTGTATCGATTGCTCGGTGAACCCACCGCAGCGGCGGTCGCTTATGGCCTGGATCAACAGCCCGATGGTGTTATTGCTATTTATGATCTGGGTGGAGGTACCTTTGATATCTCCATTTTGCATTTGAATAAGGGTGTATTCGAAGTACTGGCCACCGGCGGGAATAGTTCGCTGGGTGGTGATGATATGGATAACGATATCGGTGAATGGATAATCAAACAGGCCGGTATAGAAAAGATAGATTCTATATTGTCACGTCAGATTCTGATTGCTGCACGTAAGGCCAAGGAAGACCTGACCTCAAATGATTCCACTGAAATCAAGATTGAGCATGCAAGCCTCAGTTTTACTACAACGCTTACGCGTGACACCATGAATAGCCTGATCCAGGATCTGGTGAAGAAAACCCTGATGTCCTGTCGCCGGGTATTGCGCGATGCGAAGCTGGATAAAAGCGAAATAACCAATGTTGTCATGGTCGGTGGATCTACCCGGGTTCCTCTGGTTGTTGAACAGGTGGGTAAGTTCTTTGAGCGCGAACCCTTAATCGATCTTGATCCGGACAAGGTGGTGGCGATAGGAGCAGCTTTACAGGCGGATGTACTGGCAGGTAATAAAAATGACCAGGAAATGTTGCTGTTAGATGTGTTGCCCTTATCGCTGTGTATCGAAACCATGGGTGGATTGAGTGAAAAGATTATCGATCGGAATAGCCCCATCCCTGTAGCTCGAGCGCAGGAGTTTACTACCTTCAAGGATGGCCAGACGGCAATGGCATTCCATGTCGTGCAGGGAGAGCGTGAGCTGGTTTCTGACTGTCGTTCACTAGCCCACTTCGAATTGCGCGGCATTCCTCCAATGACAGCCGGGGCTGCACGTATCCGGGTAACCTATCAGGTGGATGCAGATGGGCTGCTATCAGTGATGGCTGAAGAGAAAAGTAGCGGAGTGCGTGCAGATATCGTGATTAAACCATCCTATGGTTTAACGGATAATGAGATTGAGACAATGTTGCGTGACTCTATGTCGCATGCCAAAGAAGATATCGATGCGCGCATGCTGGCCGAGCAGAAGGTTGAAGCGCGACGTGTCATAGAGGCGGTTGATTCAGCACTGGCACAGGATGGCCGAGAGTTATTATCAGATGATGAATATCAACAGATTCAATCGGTTCGTGATGAGCTGGAACGAATCATTGAAACAGCTGATAGTGACACCTTGAAGAAGGCTATCAAACAGGTAGAAGTGGCTAGTGAAGAGTACGTAGCCCGACGTATGAATGCGAGTGTACAGAAAGTGCTCTCAGGAAAAAATATAGAACAGGTTGATGTGTAATGCCCCAGATTATCGTACTACCCCATGACGAAATATGTCCCGATGGTGCAGTGATTAACGCCGAAACTGGCGTTAGCATCTGTGACGCTTTATTACTGAATGGTATTGAGATAGAGCATGCCTGTGAAAAATCCTGTGCCTGTACCACCTGTCACGTTTATATCCGGGAAGGTTTTGAAACACTGGAAGAGTCTGATGAAAATGAAGATGATTTTCTGGACAAAGCCTGGGGGCTGGAGCCTGATTCCCGCTTAAGCTGCCAGGCAAAGGTTAATCAGAGTGACCTGGTTGTTGAAATCCCTAAGTACACCATCAATATGGTTTCTGAACATCATTAGTTGACCACTCGCATAAGAGGATTATCCAGATTAAGTATCCCATAATGCACCTGCATCAAACATTCATAGTCATCAATTTTGTCTCAAAGTAGTAGGTTTTTACGACTGCTGATTTATAATTTAAGGCTAATGATACTGTGGAGGTGAACTATGGCTTTAAAATGGATAGATACACTGGATATAGCGATTGAACTTGAAGAAACACATACTGATGTAGATCCGCAGTATGTACGCTTTACTGATCTGCATAGTTGGGTTTGTGCGCTGGATGATTTTGATGATGACCCAGAGGCTTCAAATGAAAAAATTCTGGAAGCTATCCAGATGGCATGGATAGAAGAACATGACTAGGGCAGCTCTGATCATATAGTGCTGTAGTACTTCTCCTTCAATCCACTCACAGACTGTCCGATGAAAATAACTCTAACTGGCCTCAGTTTGATATGCCTGCTGGTTTTTTCTATCTGGTCCATAGCCGCAGAATTGTCTTTTGGTATCATCTCTATCAAGCTGAAACAGCAGCATTATCAATTACAGATTGCAGACAATAATCAGCGGCGTATGCAGGGGCTAATGTATCGAGCATCACTGGCAGATAATGAAGGTATGCTTTTCGTTTACCCAAAATCAGGCAACTATCGCTTCTGGATGAAAAATACCCTGATCCCGCTGACCGTTATCTGGATGGATGAACAGGCTGAGATTGTCGATATTAAACTTTTACTGCCCTGTAAAGCTGTTAACTGTCCAATTTACGCGGCAGCACGCCCATCACGATATGTTATCGAGTTGAGTCAGTCGCAATACCACCTGTACAAAAAAGGTGATCAGTTCCCTGAATTAAAAGGCATCCTGAGCGGTCTCTCTGCGTTTATGTAGATCAAACCAGGCGATAGCAATCATACAAATCAGCACGCAGGGTATGACACTGAGGTTCACCATCCACCAACCCAGCAGGTACTGTAAGGCACCCGCGCCAAGAGATGATAGGGTTACTGCAGAGAAAACGGTAAAATCATTAAAAGCCTGCGCCTTTGCCTTTTCAACTTCGGTATAGGTTTTTGTGAGCAGGGTGGTGCCACCGATAAACATGAAATTCCACCCAATGCCGAGTAGCAGCAGCGCCAGCCAGAAATTCCATATACTGGTGCCGGTCAGGTTAATAGTAATCGCAGCAAAGATCGCCACTGTGCCGATGAATATAATGCGTTCGATACCAAAGCGATTCATTAGGTGACCAGTAAAAAATGATGGCACGAACATACCTAATACATGCCATTGAATGACAAATGCAACATCGCCTAAGCCCATGTCGTGATGTTTCATCGCCAGAGGAGTAGCAGTCATCAACAGCGACATCATGCTATACCCTAAAGTGGCTGATAGCAGAGCGACCAGATAAGCAGGCTGTAGAATAATCTCTTTGAGTGGACGAGCGTAGTCCTGTATTGAACGGTTTACTGGTTTGGGTAAATCCATCATGGAGAAATTGAGCAGGTTAAACCCATACAGGATAAATACAGCTATGAAACTACCCAGATAGGCGATACTAAAAAGATCTCGTGTGTAATGCGCCAGATTAGGGCCGACCACTGCAGCTATGACACCGCCAGCAAGTACATAGGATATTGCGTTATTACGTTTTTCCGGTGGTGAAACCTCGGCTGCTACAAAGCGGTAATAATTCCCAAACCCTGTGTAAATGCCAAACAGAGCTGTTGCCATACAGAAAACAACAAATGAATGTTCATTTACCGCCAAAATGGCCAGTAGTGTTCCTGAGAACCCAATAAAAGAACTCAGAATGAATCCAGCCTTACGCCCGTAGCGGTCCATAAAAATAGATGCAGGAAAGCTGGTTAGCATGGTAATGCAAAATTGAATAGCCAGTGGCAGGGTAGCCAGTGATTTGGTATCAGCGAGCTCATATCCAAGGATGGCGGATAAGGTGAACAAAAGGGTATTCACCGACATCATTAATGCCTGGGCCAGAGCTAGCTGCCATACATTTTTTAACCTGCTGTCAGGGATCACGCTTTTTCCATCTCAGATCTAAAGTTATTCCAGGCCTGCATGATATTTTGATCAATTTCAATATGCTGAGGGCGGTCGAGATTGTGTGGAATATGCTGAGGATTAATGACCCGTTGAGGGCGCCCTTTAGGGAAATGGGCATTATGGTCAAAAAACAGGTAGCCATCTATGTCGATGCCAGGGATACAGGTCTGCAGGGCCTTAATCTGGAAATCAAGTTCAAACAATGGGTTTTTAAAGGCATAGCTTTTCTGTCCCAGCATCTGTGTCCACTCATTGATATTGTCGGCACAGAAAATCTTGCCGTGATATTTTTTGTACATCAGTATGGATATGCCATTTTGACGCAGAATCAATCGATCTATGTTGAATTCGTGCCCCAGCCCATCTGGACATTTAACATTAGTAACCTGATCCACTCCCAGATGATTCAGGCAGCGTTGAGTTTTCTGGTTTAGCCAATAGGCCTGGAGGCTGGATCTATTGATGAAAAGAATGATAAATAATCCGAAAGTAATCAAAATAACTGGAATGAAATCGTTATTTAATATTTGTGGCATAAAATTAAAAGAGTTATCCATGAGAATGAAATTAATGAAAAAAAACCGTTTATACTTTAATCTTAGTAGGTAGCGAATCTAATTTTATATGACCTAGCCCGAAAAATATTGCCAGGAATTCAAATGTCTTTAAACCAACCTACCGATGATGTCGCCGAAATCACAGCAAAACCAGATCTTGAAGTTGCCGAGCCGGTATCTGAATATGATTTAACCGATCCGCAATATTACCTAAATCGAGAATTTTCATGGCTGGAATTTAATCGACGTGTTCTGGAAGAAGCGGAGAATGAAAACAATCCGCTGCTGGAAAGACTAAAGTTTATCGCGATCGTGAATTCTAATCTAGATGAGTTTTTTATGAAACGTATCGGCGGCTTAAAACAGCAACTGGGGGCTAATATTCAGCCACTGTCGGTAGATGGGCGTACCCCTAGCCAGCAGATAGTGCAATCTTACGTTATTGTTAATGAACTGGAAGATCGTATACGTGAGATATACCCGCAACTGGTAAAATTACTCGCCGAGCACGAGATCGATATCTGTGGCTATGAAGAGCTGACTCTGGAAGAACAGGCCGAGTTACGTGAGTATTATCTGAAGAATATATTCCCTCTGGTTACCCCTCAATCTGTAGATCCGGCTCACCCGTTTCCCTTTATTTCAAATCTATCACTTAATCTGCTGGTAACCCTGCGCTATCCGGAAGGTGAGGATACCCTGTTGGCAAGGGTCAAAGTGCCTAGTGGTGAGTCAGGGATAGATCGATTCATAAAACTGGGTAAGCAACATAAATACGTCAAACTGGAAGACGTGATGTCGAATAACCTCGACCTGTTATTTCCCAAACTGAAAATTGAAGCCTGTGAACTGTTTCGGGTGGTAAGAAATATCAATGTCGGTGCTTCGCGTGAAAAGGCGGATGACTTACTAGCATCCATAGAGTCAGAAGTACGTAATCGAAAATTTGCCACTGTGGTACGTTTATCAGTAAATAATGATATGGATGAAGGGCGCAGAGGTATGCTATCAGCGGAACTTGGCCTTAAAGGAGAACAGGATACTTTCCCTGGTCCAGGCATGTTGGGCATGCGTGACCTGATGCAACTGGTTTCGATCAATAAGCCCGAATTGCATGATGAGCCCCATCGCCCCATAGATCATGTCAAGCTACGTGCATCTCGAAGTATATTCTATGCCATCAGGGATGCCGGATCGTTATTCCTGTCTCACCCTTATGAGTCTTTTGCAACCAGTGTGATTCGTTTTTTGAAAGAAGCCAGCCAGGATCCAAAGGTACATGCGATAAAAATGACACTGTATCGAACCTCAGAAGACAGTAAGATCATTGACTACCTGATTACCGCTGCACGTAATGGTAAGCAGGTAGCCGTTGTGGTTGAGTTACAGGCACGTTTTGACGAAGCCGCTAATATCATCTGGGCTAGTCGATTGGAAGAGGCGGGTATACACGTGACCTATGGCGTTGTAGGCCTGAAAACCCACTGTAAGGTCATCCTGGTGGTGCGTAAGGATTACTCCGGGCTAAGACGCTATGCGCATCTGGGTACCGGGAATTATCACGCGGGCACCGCACGCCTGTACAGTGATGTGGGTATTCTGACCTGTAATGAAGAAATCGGCCGTGACCTGACTGAATTATTCAATTATCTCACCACGGGTTTTACCCCAAAGCGTAACTATCTGAAGATCCTTCCAGCTCCAAAATTATTGAAAGCAGCGTTAATAAGTAAGATTCAGCGTGAGGTAAAACACCATAAAGGTAAAACTCAGGGCTTGATTCGCTTCAAGGCAAATGCACTGGAAGATGTTGATATCTGTCGCGAGCTTTACCTGGCTTCTATGCAAGGTGTCAAAGTCGAGTTAATTATTCGTGATACCTGCCGTATTAGACCGGGAATCAAGGGCTTATCCGATAATATTTCAGTTGTCAGTATCGTTGGGCGATTTCTGGAGCATAGCCGTATCTATTATTTTAGAAATGGTGGCGTTGAAGAGTTCTATATCGGTTCAGCCGATTTAATGACGCGTAACCTGGAACACAGGGTAGAGGTCATTACACCGGTGGAGGAAAATGTACATCGTGAAGAGTGCCGCAGCATATTAAACTCCTGTTTAAATGACCCGATTTCCGCCTGGGATATGCAGCCAGATGGCAGTTATATACGGCGTTCAGGTACTGTTGAAGATGGACTTAGTGCACAGGATAAGATGGTACAGCTGGCCAATCAGCGCAGTAAGTCAGCGAAGGCTCATAAAAAAATGAATCTCCGCAGTAGCTTACGAAAAAACAGAAATCGATAATCTATGATTAATACCAAACGCCAGCTGGCAGCCATCGATCTGGGTTCAAACAGCTTTCACATGGTTGTTGCCAGGTTACAGAATAAGCAGCCGCAAACCATAGATGCGATCAAGGAAATGGTACGCCTGGCAGCGGGTCTTGATGAGAAAAATGTCCTGTCTGAAGAAAAAATGGAGCAGGCCCTGCAGTGTCTGAGCCGTTTTGGTCAGCGCCTTAAGGATTTACCAGCAGAAAATGTCATCGCGGTTGGAACTAATACGCTGCGTAAAGCAGGTAATTCTGCCTCCTTCCTGGCTAGAGCCGAAAAGGCTCTGGGGTTTCCTATAAGTATTGTTGCTGGTCGAGAAGAGGCACGCCTGGTTTATCAGGGAGTCGCCCATAGTCTGGCACAGACTGAAGATTATCGTCTGGTTATTGATATTGGCGGTGGCAGTACTGAATTTATCATAGGCCAGGCTTATCAGCCGATTATGATGGAAAGCCTGAATATGGGCTGTGTCAACACGACCAATAAATGGTTCGCTGATGGTGTGATCAACGAAGCTTTGATCCAGTGTGCAGTCATTGACTGTCGTCGAAAACTGGAATGGATTAGTGATGAATATTTGGCGCATGGTTGGCAGGAGTGTATCGGCTCATCAGGTACTATAAAAACCATTGCCAGAATCCTTAGCGAGAATTATGGCACTCAGGGCTTAATCGATTATCCACACCTGAAAAAACTCAGTAAACTGTGGGCCAGGGCAGGGCATATTGATCACGTTATCTTGCCGGGACTATCGGAAAATCGCGCACCGGTCATTATTGGTGGCTTATGTGTTTTGATTGCTGCTTTTGAAGAATTACAGATTGAATCCATGCTGGCCTCAGAAGGTGCATTACGCGAAGGCCTGTTAAATGACATGATAGAAACCGCTGGTGGTCATGATATTCGATTAGATACCGTACGTGATTTTGAATTACGTTACCAGATCGATGTGGCTCAGTCAGGCCGCATTTGCAGCAGTGCAATGCATCTGTACGATCAACTGGATATTGAGACTGAAGAGCAGCGTTTATTATTACTATGGAGCTGTAAATTACATGAAGTAGGCTTATCTATTTCTCATACCAACTACCCGAGTCATAGTGGCTATATCATCGAGCAATCGGATATGCCGGGCTTTTCGCGTGAGATGCAAAATACACTTGGACTTTTATTACGTTTACAACGCGGTAAGATTAAAACCATTCTGATTGAAGACTTTCCCAGGTTAGACAGGAAAACACTACTGATTTTATGTCTGTTGCGTATCGCAATTATTCTAGAGCGAAGTCGAGATTTTGATAGTGCGCGTCAGGTGAAAATCAAATTGAAAGGAAACGCATTCAAGCTGAAATTTCAAGAAGGATATCTGGATAAACATCCTTTGACTCATGCTGATCTGACTCAGGAATGCATAGAAATTTTAAAACTTGGCTACACCCTTAAGTTTAAATAAGTCATTTAGAATCGCTGGTATAACCAATTCGAAAACCACCCCAGTGCTTGCCATTAACATAAATCGGTACCGATAAATCATGCATCACTTCACCGGTATCACGTTTATAGGTCTGCAGTAGAAGCTTCTGGGTATGGCTGCCGCAACGGGCTCCGGTTTTGTCGTTAAACAGACGTTTGGTGCGATTGCCAGCCAGGTCTTTTTCTGGATCACCGGTTAAGGGGTTACAAAATTTGTTGTTATGTGTGGGTACATAGCCATGGTCGTCGGTCGTAATCGCAAAAGCCAGGAACTGGTGTTGGAGTAAAATATCTTCCTGAATCTGCGGCAGCACCTGATCGGCAAAGCGATCAAATCGGGTTGAATATTTCTGCGGGTTGGTATGGGGTATTTTCTGATAGTTACGATCAAACAGATCAGCTTCACTAATCTCACCCTGGCGGATAGCCTTTTCAAATCGAGCCTGAATGTTGTCTGAGGCGTCTCTGGCGATATGAAATACCTGCTGATGTATGCCCTGAATATTCAATTCTGCTAATGCTGAGTTTGCCTGCTCAGCCAGATCGGTAAATAGCTCAGCTTCATCATCCAGTTGCTGAATGTGATCCCTGCTTTCGCTGATTTCTCCATCCAGGGTGCTGATTGATTGAGTGATATCCTGCATATGCTTAAGATTTTCATCGGCATGCGCAGCCATCTCAGAGATGTGGTCTTCCACATTGGCTACTTTTTCTGAAACTGAGCCTAGTATGTTTCCTATATCCTTGATGTATTGAGTTCCCTGCTGTAATTCTTCGGCCAGGTTTTTAAATAAGATCACTACCTCTGAAGTTTCATTGTGGTTGTGTTCTATAATTTTACCGACTTCGCTGGTCGCTTCAGAAGTTCTTGCTGCCAGGTTACGTACTTCGTCGGCTACGACTGCAAATCCTCGACCCATATCCCCGGCGCGCGCAGCTTCTATGGCGGCATTGAGTGCCAGCAGGTTGGTCTGGTTAGCAATATCTTCGATAACCTGTGTTACATCCTTTATCTTGTCTGAGTTATGACCCAGTGCTTCAATCAATCCATATACCTTTTCGGTATTTTGCAGAATCAGACTAATCTTATCGTGTGTTGCATGCAATACATCTTTGCTTTCGGTGCTGTCCTTATAGGCCTGACGTGAATAATCACTGGCTGAAGTACAGCGCTCGGCAACCTGTTGCCCGCTGTCTGTAATTTGTTTAAAGGACGCTACCAGTTGGGTAATTTCATTCGCCTGAATTTCCAGCTTTTTTCGTAGCTCACTCACAGAAAATGAAACTTCTGCAGCGGAAATAGCACTACGACTGGATGTTTTTGACAGGCCTTGTGCAGTGCTATCGAAGTTGTTCAGAGTTGTATCCAGCAGGGAGATATCGCCAAGTAACTCAGTGTGCGATTGCAGCAGTTTCTTTAATTGTTGCTGCATTTGCTCGGGATTTTTACCACTATCCCTGAATCTGCTGGTGATGAGCTGTAAAGCAAGATTTATGGGCTTATTGCTGCTCTGGTAAAAATAAAAACCACCCAGCAAGGTAGCGATAAAGCTGCTGAGGAAATACATCAGCCAGTGTGAAACTTCACCATCAATTGACCATAGAACTATCAGGGTGGCAAACAGCTGGGCAACTACAGTAAGCATTAATGTAACAAAAAACGCCTTATATGCCTGCATTGGAACTACTCCTTTCGGGTTAATAGATGGTTATTATTTTTTATATTTTCGGCCAAATACTGTGAAACTTTATCATTATAGGCAGTTATTCAGATTTTTTTTTGATTTTTGCTGAATTATTATCCAGTGTGCGAAGAATGAGCTGGGCCATATTTTTGGAGCCTTCGCCCATACCAAGGTTGGCTTTTACTTCCTGCAATCCGTTAACAATCTGTTGTCGATAGGAAGCATCATCCAGCAAGCGAGAGAGTTCATTGGCAATATTTTCACTGTTTGCCTCATCCTGAAGTAATTCCTTCACAATATGTTTATTGGCAACGATATTGGCCAGACCAATATGAGGGATGGTGATCAGGCGGCTCATGATCTGATAGGAAAGCCAGGACATTTTGTAAACAATACATAATGGAACGCCAAGTAGTGCAATCTCAAGCGTAACCGTACCCGAACAGGAGACTATGGCGTCGCAACTGGCGATAACATCGTAAATATTATCTCTGGTGAGCCTGATATCGATACCAGACTGCTCGCATTGCGCTTTAATAGCCGCATAATCCAGCGTGGCAGCCACTGGCATAACAAAAGCCAGGCTATTATCCTGCTGTTGCATGCGTGCAGCGGTTTCCAGCATCAGCGGTAACAGTCGGTTTATTTCGCTTTTGCGGCTACCTGGAAATAGGCCGATCAGTTTCTGATCTTGCGCGACATTCATACTTTCACGTTGCTGAGCAAGATGAGGGCTGGTTTTTACCTTGTCGACCAGAGGGTGGCCCA